>DASYHR010000111.1:0-1601 GCA_035998385.1 Dyadobacter sp.
ACCTGAAAAGGCTTACTCAAAGGGTTGTCTGTCAGCTCGATATTTTCAGCCATCGGCATGCCCATATCCAGTTTCAACTGATTTTCTGCCAACGACAGGTTATTTTCCGCCAATGTAAGCTGTGACTGAATATTGTTCAGACTTACCTTCGTGCGGTCATAATCCACTTTTTTAATTACGCCGTTGTCCAGTTGCAGTTGCAGCGTTCCCAATATTTGTTTGGTTTTATCCAGATTGTCTTTGAGCAACTCGATCTGCTGCGTTGTTACGAAAACCTGGTAATAATCATTGGCTACATTGTAAATGATGCTCTCTTTAATATTCTGAGAATTCAACTCAGCATTTTTAAGATTAGGCTTATTTGCTTTAAGCCCCGTAAGTAACGACTGATCAAATACAACCTGCTCTGCCTGGGCGCTCACATTCGTCGAATACTTCGTACCCAAAGCAACCCGCACGTCTTCTGTTCCTCCTGTAAAACTTGCTGGTAACACAGTAGACTGTAGCTTAATGTTGTCATCCAGCGCACCGGAAGCATTCACTTGCGGCAGATACCCCGCCAATGCTTCTCTTCCCTGCTGGGTAGCTACACTTTCTTTGATTTTTCCGATCCTGACGTTACCGTTATTTTTCAGACCATATTCAATACACTCTTTCAGACTTAATTTGGTCTGTGCGAAAAGGGTATTCGAAAAAGCCATTAAACTCAGGATTAAAACAACCCGATTCTTTTTCATTTGATTAGTATTTTCTGTGGCTATTCTTGTATTTGGTTGACATATCTACTGGTGATATATCAACTATTTAATTAAACAATTACCTGATCAATTATTCCTTCCATCCTGTTCAGCAATGAAAGTAAAGTCTTCTGCTCCTCCTCCGTGTAGTGTTCCATGATCTGCCGGTGGAAACCTATTGCCAACGTCTGTATTTTTTCACACACAAACTTTCCACTTGCCGTTACCGAGATCAGATTCTTCCTTTTGTCCTCTATATCACTTTCAATCTTAAGAAAGCCGTCTTTATTCAAACTCTGTACAGAACGCTGTATACCAGCCTTATCCTTCTGCAAAATGTTTGCTATATCCTGCTGTGTGATATTGTCCTCTTTGAAATACACAACCATCAATATCGGTATCTGTTCTGCCTGTACCGGAATCCCCTCAGCGATCAATGCCGAGTTCATTTTTTTGAATACCAGCCTCGTCACATTCCCCAGCTTAAACTGCAGGGAATTTCTCATCTCTTCTCTAATCTTATTTATTTCTGCCATCGGATGTCAGGGTGAATGAATCGTAATACAAAAGTAAAACAAGTTGACACATCAACCAAATTATTAAATAGGAATTTTTGATGAACGGCTTATATGGATGACCAATGAAAAACCCCGCCATGTCTGCACATAACGGGGCTTGTAATAAATTCCGAAGACTGTAAGTAACTACCTACCTAAAGTTTTGATCAACATTCCTTTCTCAACACGACCATTCAATTCCATGCCGTTCAGGATAGCCAGATCTCCAAGTTTGTTATCCGGCATGTTATAATCTTTCAATGTCTCCTGAAGCGTTCCATTACGCTGAACCGTTTTGATACGAATT
>DASYHR010000148.1:0-3678 GCA_035998385.1 Dyadobacter sp.
AACAAAATAAACTGGTCACTTACGATACAACAGACGACGATGACAATACGCTTGGTGTGCAACTGGGATGTAACGGGATTATTCACATCCTCTTCGAGCCTATAGATGTAAACCATGCTGCCAATCCGGTAGAGCTGCTGAAACGGACTACGGTACAAAGACAAAACGCTGTTTTGCTTACGTTGTTTTCACTGGCAGGTCGCAAAGAAACACAGCCCGGAACCTGCTGCCTGTATCTGGAAAAGGAAAATCTGATTCAGTACAGCGGTGCTTCAAGTATAACTGATGAGGTTTTTGAATCAGAAGCAGCTCAAGCCCGGCAAATTCAGGATTCATTTTTCAAGAACTTCGTTGTGGACGGACAAAGCCTGACAGGATTTATCGAATACATCAAAACACCTCCATCAATCGTAATTGCGGGTGCAGGAAATGATGCTATCCCTCTTGTGGAAATGGCATCCGTTTTAGGCTGGAATAGCACGGTTGTAGATGGCCGGAACGGGCACGCTACCCGGCAACGTTTCCCGAAAGCTAAACAGGTGTTGGTATCCAAAGCCCACGAAGTACTTACACATGTCATACCCGACGAGCAAACTTTTTTTGTGCTCATGACGCATAACTACAACTACGACATTGCCCTGTTGAAGGAACTGATCACACTCGACGTGTCACCTTACATTGGCACATTGGGTCCGAAAAAGAAGCTCGATAAGATGTTCGCTGAGCTCGAAAATGATGGATTGCTCGTCAGTGAAGAGCAAAAAAGTAAGGTTTTCGGACCGACCGGGCTGGACATCGGGGCAGAGACATCGGAGGAGATAGCCCTTTCGGTGCTGGCAGAGATCAAAGCAGTGATGAGCAACCGACCAGGTACTTTACTGAGAGAGAAATCTGAGCCCATTCACAATCGCGAAGGCCAGAGCCTTGACTATTCCAAATCCGTAGCGGAAGGATTTCTTTGTGCCATTCAAAATCCTATCTAAAAAATGAACGAGGACGACCATTGCTATGGTTTATTGATATTGGCAGCAGGTAATTCGTCGCGGCTTGGTGAACCCAAACAGCTACTTCCATACAAGGGAAAAACGCTTATTGCCAATGTCGTTGATTCAGGTATTACAGCAAATTTGCAACCCGTTATCGTGGTTACCGGCGCTTATTCAGAAAGCATTTCTCCCGAAATAGCTCATTCTTCGGTCATCGTTATACACAACGAGCGCTGGCAGGACGGAATGTCATCTTCAATTCGCGCTGGTATCTCTGCCGCACAAAAAATACCTTCTCTTCAAGGTATCATCTTAGCTGTTAGTGATCAGCCATTTGTACAGTCAGATTTGTTTTTGGCACTGATTGAAACCGCGAAATCTACCAGAAAAGGTATTGTAGCAAGCTTCTATGACGGCACAATGGGTACACCAGTTTTGTTTGACGGGCAATACTTCGATGCGCTGATGAATTTGAAAGGTGCAGAAGGTGCAAAAAAACTGATCAAAAAATTTGCAGAGGATGTTGCTTCTACCTCATTTGAGTTAGGAGGAATCGATATTGATACGCAGGAGGATTATCGCAAACTTACCAGTCGCGAATAGCAATTACTCACAGACAGACTTACACCGGAAAAACGAAAACTGACCAAAATTCCCAACGGCTCAAAAATTTGATTTTATCTTAAAATACCTGTTCCAAATTAAATATTTCCAAAAATTCTTTGGAATATGAACTTTCGCGCTTACATTTACAGTGTACTATATAACTAATACACTAAACAGCTAGCCCATGATTCATCTTGACAAGGTTTCTTTTGGATATAGTAAGCACAAAAAACTATTTGAAGATTTGTCCATGAACCTACAGCCCGGTCACATTTACGGATTGCTTGGTAAAAACGGAGCGGGGAAATCCAGCCTTCTACGCAACATGGCCGGACTACTTTTTCCACTGAGTGGCAAGATTGACGTGAACGGTTTTGAACCAAAAAGACGACAGCCTGCTTTTTTGCAGGATATTTTTTTTATTCCGGAAGAAATATACCTGCCGTCGGTAACCATTGAGGAATATCTCTTTACACTCGCCCCCTTCTATCCAAAGTTTGACGAACAACAGTTCCGCAACTACATATACGAATTTGATATTCCTGAGAAGAACAAACTTACTGATATGTCGTACGGGCAAAAGAAGAAGGTGCTCACGGCGTTTGCATTAGCGACCAACACGAGGGTTTTGCTCATGGATGAGCCTACAAATGGGCTTGACATCCCTTCGAAAAGTCAGTTTCGGAAAATTGTATCCTCAGCATTAGAGCCCAACCGACTTATATTAATTTCAACACATCAGGTACGGGATCTCGACAATCTGATCGACGACATTATCATTCTTGAAGACAGTGAAATTCTGATACAACACAGCCTTGAAACCGTTTCTGAAAGATTATATTTTGGAACCTTATCCAGTGTCGAATTTGATACGAGAGTTCTGTATTCCGAACCATCACTTCGTGGCTATAAAGCTGTATCTGAAAACTCCGATCGTGAAGAAAGCCGTGTAGACCTTGAGCAACTTTTCAATGCGGTAATGGAAAACCCATCGCGCATCAAACAGATTTTCCAGTTATGAAAATAATTCTGACACTGATCATCTTGCTTTTAGCACTACTGTTTAGCAACATACTGCCGGAAATAAGTCCTGTTCTTTCCCTCTAAAAAACTTTACAATGAATCAAACATTTGATATCCACCGCTTTGCTCTGCTTCTCCGGCTCAACTTTGCCGAAAAGGGTAAATCTTATTTGCTTATGGGTGCATTATTGATCGTAGTTCTACTTGCTATGGTATTGCCACTCGCATTGTACAATGGTTTCAGCGACTTATTATTGATACTTCATTTTCTGGCATTGTTTATGGTTGTGATGTTCGGGGGAAGCCTTTATACCTCAGTTGCTTTCGGCCAGTATGGACCGCCGAACACGGGAATAGCGGCCATTATGGTACCCGCCTCACAATTTGAAAAATTCCTTGTATCGCTTTTAGTCAATCTTTTGTTTACTGTTCCGGTTGCTATCTTCTATGTCAAATTTCATTACTGGTCTGTTGACTTTGCAAATAGCAAGCTCCCTGCGAAGGCACATAAATACAATACGCTTCCTGTTGATATCATGAAATACTTTATTTACCTGCATATAGTCATTCAGGGGGCAACAATACTAGGATCTATTTATTTCAGAAAACTGGCGTACATCAAAACAGCGGGCATCTTCCTTATCATAATGATCCTGTTTACAATTATAAACCTGACGCTGATCTATCAATACACGTCCGATCCGTCCCGGGTCGTTGCCTTCCCCTTTGGAAGCTGGCAAATATATTATTACGAAATGAATCAATATTACAATCTGGATTATTCAGAAGCAACGAAAAATCTGATCTACGCCTTTCCAATCTTCTTTCTTCTAAGCACCTGGTTTATCAGCTATGTCCGCCTGAAAGAAAAGCAGATATAACACCAATTATCCATGGAATTCAAAGACAAACAATCGATATACCTGCAAATTGCTGACTACATCTGCGAGCAAATTTTGCTGGCTAAATGGCCGCCCGGGGAGCGTATCCCATCAGTCCGTGATCTGGCGTCAACCTTAGAGGTAAATCCGAATACAGTGATGCGGACTTATGATTTTCTTCA
>DASYHR010000396.1:0-6262 GCA_035998385.1 Dyadobacter sp.
GAGAATTTCATCAAAATAAGAAAAGGACTTGATAAATCAGTTGTAAGCCGGGATTATTACTTCTGGCATTCGCATTATTATACGCATCAACGTCCCGGGTACTACACCTCTGTTCGGATGCACAGCAACCGGGCAAGTAACATAGAGCAGCCGCACAATGAAGAGGGGTTGAAGAATCATCATTATGGCGATGGGAGTAATTTTATTTCTGTCACAGGGCAGGAATACAATCAGATATTCCCGGTTTGGGATTGGCAGAAGATTCCGGGAACTACTGTGTTGCAGAAACCGGAATTGCCACATTGGGATAATCTGGCCCGACAAGGAAGAAAGGATTTTACAGGTGGCGTTACGGATGAAAAATACGGAGCTGCAGCCTTCGATTTCGAAAGCGTACATGATCCTCTGAAGGCTAAAAAAGGATGGTTTTTCTTCGATAAAGAGTTTGTTTGTCTTGGAGCAGGAATTCAGTCGGAGGCGGAAATGAATGTGGCAACCACACTGAATCAAAGTTTGTTGGCAGGAGCTGTTACGGTTAAAATACAAGATACACAGCAGCTACAACAAGACTTACATGATTTAAAAAGGGTGAACTGGGTGCATCATGCAAATATCGGCTATGTGTTTCCGGAGAAAACAGATGTTACAGTAAGAAACCAGCCGCAAACCGGTAACTGGCGATCCATCAATCATCAATCCTGGGCTACAGACGAGTCGGTGACTAAGGATGTATTCTCACTCTGGTTAGACCATGGCGTTAAACCGCAGCAAGGTTCCTATCAATACATTGTGGTGCCGGGTATTGGTGCCGTTGAAATGGCTTCGTATCAACCTGACGTTGTCAAAATTGTTTCAAATACAGAGCAAATGCAGGCAGTGGAGCATATCGGTCTTGGTATCGGACAGGTTGTTTTTTACCAGTCCGGGATTGTGAGATTTGGAGAAAATCTTTCCGTGAAGACAGATCAGCCTTGTCTTTTGATGGTGATGCGTAGAAATAATGTGGTTAAGAAAGTGACAGTTTCAGATCCGACAGGGAAGCTTAAAAAGATCAGGCTGGAAATAAACAGCAAATTGAACGGAGCGGGAGGGAACTGGCAGAGTGATTGGGACGAGAACAGAAAGTTAAGTGTACTTCAATTTACGTTACCAGAAGAGGGAATGGCAGGAAAGAGCGTATCTGCTGTGGTTAATCAATAAAAACATAACGGAACAATTTTTGTTAATACCATAGGTATCATATGTTTCCATGCGTTAATACTCTACTTTTGCGGATGGAAACATCATATTCCTATTTATTGAGCATATCGTTCCCAAACTTCTGTGAAAACAAAAGACGAAATATTAAAAGAGAAAATTCTTGATGGCGCTGATAAACTGTTTCAGAAATACGGTTTGGACAAAACCACAATGGAAGAAATAGCGAGAGAAGCCGGAAAGGGTAAAAGCACGCTATATTATTATTTTAAAAGCAAAGAAGAGATTTTTGACGCGATCATTCAACGCGAGAAAAATGAGTTTTTTAGCTATATACAGGAGGAAGTTTCCAAAGCACCAACTGCAGTAGAAAAGTTAAAGGTTTTTGTTACAATCAGATTTAAGAGGTTAAAAGAGATTACCAATCTCTATAACATCATGATCACCGAAGTGCGGGCGGCATTGAGCTTTGATACAATCTGTAAACCCAATTACCGGAAGCAATACGATCAGAAAGAGGCTGATATCGTCAAGAGTATATTACAGTATGGAATCGTGACAGGCGAATTCCGGGTATTTACGGAAAGCGAGATGGATATGATGGTGTTTGTCTTTATGAGTTCCCAAAACGGGCTCGAAATGGATTTGATCATTTACGACCGTCTGGATGAAATGCTGACCAGGCTTAACTTCTTCCATGAAATCATGTTAAGTGGAATCCGGAAATAGTTTTTACTAATGAGCTTTGTGTCGGTGGATTGGCTGCTTACAAGCAATCATGTTGCTCCATAGACATAACAATTTATATTGATAAGATAAAAAAAGCCCGGTTATCAGAAATTTTCTGAACCGGGCTCTTTGCTTTAGTTCAATGTCAATACGGAAGGCCCAAATTCCTCGAAATGTATGGCGTCTTTCGCAATACCGATCTTCCTGAGATCCTGATATTGTTTGGTGATAAACGGTGATGGGCCGCAAAGGTAAAATTCTGCATCTGCCAGCAATTCGGTTTCTTCCAGATGCGACACATCTACAATTCCTTCAATAACTGATTCTCCGGAAGATTGACTTTTCTCATTGTAAAAAACGTGCTGTTTAAGATTAGGATATTCTTCTGTCCAGTAGGCAACGGTTTCTTTAAAAGCATGCACCGACTCGTTGCGACAACCATGGACCCATGTGATAGGGCGTGTGCTGGATTGTTGCAAAAGTGATTCGAGCATACTTACTAACGGGGTTTGCCCCACGCCGCCACTAATGAAAAATACCGGATTGCCGGATTTCTGATTCAATACAAAATCTCCCGCGGGAGCACTTACCTCAATCCGATCTCCCGGATTTACAAAATTGTGCAGGCGGTTGCTGATCATTCCGTCCGTATCCAAATGGCTGCCTCTTTCGCGCTTCACAGATATCCGGAAGTACAACCCGTTAGGAGCATTGGATATACTATACTGACGAGGTTGCAGAAGATTGATTTCGGGCAGAAAGAGTCTCACACTTAAATACTGTCCGGGTACATGATCGGGTACTTTTCCGCCGTCTGCCAAGTAGAGGTGGAAGGAGGTGATTTCAGCAGATTCTTCAATTTTATCTTTCACCACAAACGGGCGCCAGCCTGTCCAGCCATTTTCACGGTTCACCTGATTGGCATACAAACGCGCCTCTGTCCCGGCCATGATTCCTGCCAGTTGCCCATACGCCAATGTCCATGCTTCCAGCAGTTCCGACGTAGCAGCATCACCCAGCACCTCACCTATGGAGGCGATCAGGTGCCTTCCGATAATGTCGTAATGTTCCGGCCGTATGTCGAGACTCGTATGTTTATGTCCGATTTTTTCAAGTACAGGTAGCAGCACCGATGGATTGTCGATATGCTCAGCGTAAGCCAGCACAGCCATCGCTAATGCAGTCTGCTGTTTGCCGTTTTGCTGATTACCCATGTTGAAAGTGTTTTTTAGTTCGGGGTTGAAAGAAAAAACGCGGCGGTAGAAGTGTGTGGTCAACAATACGCCATGTTCTTTCAAAACAGGTACGGTAGCTTTTACGAGTTCTTTATGTCTGATTTCCATATTACAGTTTATTTATAAAATATTAAAGGATCTTTTTATCTTCTATTAGAACAAATTTTTTTAATTCCTTCCTAGGTGTACCAGGCGACGGTCGAGAAGGTCGTTAAACTGGCTTACAGTTGCTGACTGGAGCATTTGTTGTATCTGGTTTCTGATAGCTTTGAATTCATTGTGGATAGGGCAGGGATTCTTCTCTGAACAAAAGGTGAGTCCAAGTCCGCAACCGTTAAAAATTTTGTCTCCGTCAATGGCTTTCACCACATCTGCCAGGGTTCTGCTCATGGTTTGTTCGTTAATATAGAAACCACCGTGAGGACCTTTTGTAGATTGAACAAGATTATCTTTGCCAAGTTGCTGCAGTATTTTGGCAATGAAAGGCTCGGGTGCATCTATTGCGTGCGCAATCTGTTTAAATCCGGTTTTTCCACCCGATTTAGATTGCTGAGCTATGTAGATCATTGCTCTGATGGCGTATTCACACGTTTTAGAGAACATGTTGCAAAGATAGAAACGAAAATCATATATAAAAGATAAAAAAGTCTTTTATATTATTGAGAACTTCTTTTACTGATAAAGAGGCCCCGAATACCGCTTCCAGACCTAAAAAATTTCCATATTTGTCGGTTTTAAAGAATAATATGACTGCTGATTCAGTTTAGAAGATAGTACGTTTTCTGGTACTGATAGAAAATTGTATCAGCAGCTTTACCCGAATTGAGTAAAATTTTATAATGCGCAGTATTTCAACGTTTTGGAGTAAATTCCAGGAATCTTCGTTACAATTTAGTATTGTTTTTCTTTTCTTGTTTACCTCTACGCTCTCGGCACAGACAGCTCAGGATTTTCATAAACTGATCGATATGTCTAATAGCCTCAACGCCTCCCGGCTGAAGGTGACCAAGGATACGAGCTGGCATAAAGTGGAACTTGGGGCTACGTTTAATCAGGGAACATTCAGTGGGAACTGGACTGGCGGAGGTGTGAGCTCGGCAGGTATCGGTACATTTTTCAATGCTTTGTTTGAAAACAAACTTGGCAAAAATGCGTGGCGCACGGATTTACAATTACAATATGGTTTTTTGAAAAACAGCGGTCAGGAAAACAGAAAGAGTCAGGATCGTATTTTCTTTGACGCTAAATACAACAGGGAAATTGATGAGAAGTGGACGCTATTCGGCAATATCAATTTTCAGTCTCAGTTTGCCTCGGGTTATAATTACGAATTTTTAATTGATTCGGTAAAAGTAGCCCGTAAAGTATCCCGTTTTCTGGCGCCGGCCTATTTCACGCAGTCTATCGGATTGGAATATAAACCAACCCCTTATTTTTTCGTCGATTTTGCTCCCGGCGCTTTCAGGCAGACAATTGTTTGGGACAGAACATTATATCCATACACGCCAGACCAGAATAACTATGGGGTGCCGATCGGAAGGCGCGTACGATACGAGTTGGCGCTAATGCAAATCGTAGCCAATTACAACAGAGACATCACCAAACAGCTGAATGTAAAATGCCGGTATCAGCTGTACTCGAGTATACTTGATCCTTTGCATATTGACAACCGCATTGACGCGTCGGTGACTGCAAAAGTGAATAAATTTATCAATGTAAATTTGAGCGCGATATTGATTTATGATGAAGATCAGAGCAGTCAGGTTCAGCTTGCACAGGGGTTGAACGTCGGGTTTTTGTATACGTTTTAAAAACATAATAATCTACAAAAATTGGATTGGTGTCTTTTATGTATGATATTGGTTACATATATCATCTGCCATGAAAATAAATTCTGAAACTCACATCCGAACCTTCAGCTTACTCAGTGTCTTTCTTGTCGTTATTTCCATCATGGGTTGCCGCAATGACAAAGAGCCTCTGCCGTTGCTACTAGCAGATTCGACCGGAGTGTATGATATCCTTGACAATACGGCGAGTGTTACCGTCTCGTTATCGAAGCCTGTACCAGGCAAAGTTACGAGGTATGGTTTTGTGTGGGCTGTGAGTTCAAATGCCGGCTTGCCAACTGTGGCGGACAGTAAAGTCGAAACAAATAATGCGCTACCATCGCCCGCTCGCTATACCAACCTGATACAAGGATTGAAGGTCAACACAGAATATAAATTACGCGCTTTCGTGGAAACAAACGGTACGGTAGTGTATGGCCAGGTTCACACGTTCAATACGCAACCTGATTATATCAAACGGCTGGTGCGTGCACTCAACGACTCATTAAAAGGAAAGGACTTTGGCTATAGTTTTATTGTAACCCGAAAGAACGAGATCGTGGGTGAAGGGTATGGTGGTTTTCAGGCAAGAAGTAGCGAAGAAGGAGGTGAGAAATTGGTAAGTCCGGATACCAAAATGCAGGTGGCAAGTATGACCAAAACGATCACAGCCGTTGCTTTTTTGAAACTCGCGGCTGAAAGAAGTATCAAAACCACCGATCCAGTTATCACTTATTTGCCACCATTCTGGACCAAAGGGGCAAATATTGACAAGATCACTTTCCGTGATTTGCTTTTACATAGAAGTGGTATTTCAGGCTTAAACGATTTTTGCCAGAACGGTGCTTTTCTTGAAAATATCTATGGTGGTCTTCAGATACTTATTGAGAAAGGTGTCAGAACCGACAACTTAGGACGCCAGTGTTACCAGAATGCCAATTACGGATTGTTCAGAGTACTTATTCCTTCTATTTTGGGATACAAATTCACCGGTGATGAGCAGACAGATGATGTGGAGACCCGGAAAATTTATGAGGCATATATCAAAGAAAACGTATTTTCTAAATTGGGAGTAACATCAAACGAGTTGTTCGTCAACTCTTCTCAATCACCGGTATACGGCTATGACTACCCCTATACTGAAGGTGGGGCAGGATTTAATCCGGGCGATTTCAGAAGTACTGCCGGAGGTTATGGCTTGTATCTTTCAGCCCGCGAAGCCGCCAAAATCTACGCAGGTTTGTTCTCTACATCTGATCATTCTTTGTTGAA
>DASYHR010000154.1:0-2531 GCA_035998385.1 Dyadobacter sp.
GCCTGCTCCAACACTTAGTCCCGTATATTCCTGAAAAGTGAACGGCAGGTGTAATGTTATGTTTTTTCGTTCTAAGCGCGGTATTATTCCAATACAATTATAATTATATAGATTTTTTAATACGTTTTTTTTGCGCATGGACATCGTGCCAAATGCACTTACATAAATGTCACTAGATACCTGATAATCAGCCTGTAAGTGTGTTGTGGTAGGTAATCCTACATTATAGCGGGAGCCGGAAGAGCTAGTTTTATTGAAAAATTCAGGATATCTGTCAAACACCCTAGTGCTTTGACTAAAGGACGAATTATTAAAGTTATTATTAAAATATAAACCTTTGTTGACGGGAACATTAATATCATACGATTTGCTATAATCAGGGTCTGCTCTGTACCTGATATGGCCCAGATCAGTGATGGATACTCCAAACCAAAATTTGTGTGTTCCTTGTGCAGTCTTCCCGAAACTGTAGGTCAGCCCTAAATCACTCCCTATGCCAGGTCTTCCCTTTAAAAAATTACGAAGGTTTACGTCACTCAAAAGCTTTCCCGAGGTAGCAGTAGAAACGGATCCGCTTGCATCACTTAAAGAAGTCAGGTATGAGTTAATTCTCTTGATTGTTCCGGAAAGTTCCTGCACTTCAGCGGAGGAATGGGCAATTCCATTGATGTATTTTATTGCTATGCCGCCAGTTAACTGATGCCTTTCGTTCTGCCATAATACATGCGAAACTGAAAAAGCCAGATCTGAATAGACACTTGTATTCATTTTCATTGTCTGATTTTTCAAGAAGTAGGGGTAGTCGTGAACTTCCTTTACCACTTCACCAATTTCGCTAAGTAATCTTGTGTCTACATTCCAATAATTTGATACCAGCCTGGCACTTGTCCCGAGCGAAACAGACGTTTTGCTATTTACTTTGTATGCCAAAGACGGCCCCTGTATCAACAATCTGGCCGATCCTGTGGAAATTGCCGATGTGCCTAATACACTTCCCCGAAGAAAATTTCCTCCGAACATGCCCGGGATGTTTACAGATGCCGTATTGGATTTAATATCTGCCCGAATAGAGAACATATTTGCCGACCATCTATTTTCACCCGTCAGCAGCAGTGCCGCAGGATTTGCGGTGTTGTTTTTAATCCCAGATTGTGTAGAAAAAAAATGATCCGAGCCCTGTGAAAAAACTTTGACGGGAAACATAAACAGACAGAATAGAAACCATACTCCAGGTGTGTTCATGAGACTAACATTTAGTGCCGGTCATTAATAAAATCACCATACTTTGGAGATTTTCAACGACCCGCCTGTTGTATTGTAAAGTAATTTTCCCTGATCAACCGCTACGGAGATGCCGAGACTGTATCCATTCCGCATGAACCTGCTTGCTTCTATTAAACCGGAAAATTGTTTTACTTTATTAAAAATACCAAAACCAGGAACGCGCTCATATCTGTCCCCATTGTACCAGAATGGAATGTCACTCGTTCTGTAGTCTCCGTAATTAGTTGAATAAGTTAGTCTTGCTACATACTTCCATTTTTTTACATAACCCTCCATTCCGAAGTGAAAAGCGCTTACCCTGTTATTACTGAAGAAATTGATAGGGTCATTTGGCAGATTTTGCCGTGCTAAACCCGCTGTTGTAATTAGAGGTGTTCCGAGCCCTAACCCCTTGTAACTATACCCTTCCGTGTAAACCGCATGGTTGTAATAATATTCCGGTCCTGAAGGTGTCTCCTTTGAACTTTTTTCTCCCGCCTGGTTCTTGCTGTAAAAAAACTCAACCAGAAATTTGTTCCAGTGCCAGGAGCGATCTGATTTTGGTCTGTTATTTTTTATTGAAAGCCCTGTTAGTCCATCCTTAATATTGGCAAGATAGTAGAGTGCACCCTTGTCATAAAACTGCTGCCGATAAGCGAAAATCAGTACATCACCGGCACGAAAATCCATTCCGAGATCAATTGCTCCAAGGTGATTTCCAATTTTAGAAATATCTCTTTTTAATCCGTGTTTTACGTATTTCTTACCGGTAATCACATGCCAAAAGGCATCTACCCCGGACAGGTTATACTGATTTCCAAAGATGTATTTGTCACTACCCCAGATCACTTCATGGTTCACACCCGCGTAAATTCTGACTTTCCAATCCGGTTTTCCAAACCGACCATGCAGCGATTTATGATGAAAGAATGTTGGGACTGATTCACCATCGTTGGCGCCATATTGTATTAAGGCTTTTCCCATCCAACCATGTACAAAACTTCCTTTGAAAGAGACTACCCCGTTTGTAAATGGTATGGCGTAAAATTCTGGTATGCTGATTTCCACCTTAGGAATACCTAGGGCATTGCCGGATATGGCGAACGAACCAACTGACAAGGTTGAATCCACTAATCCAGACATATCCTTGGAGCGCCCAGCTTTCATCTGAAAAATTCCTATCTTACCCTTTACATACGCTTCTATAGGTATGAGCTGAACCTTATTTCCTGTGTTCAGTCTGGCGTCCAAACCTAATCCCCAGTCAA
>DASYHR010000162.1:0-5010 GCA_035998385.1 Dyadobacter sp.
AGTTGGCTACTGACGACCACTGGTTTCCGAATGTTCCTCCATTGCCCGGAATTTCAGCGCGGTAACGCGGGTAGTTCAGAATATCATTTTTGAAACTTCCTGTCAGGAATGCATTCAGTTCAAAATTCCTGTAACTCACGTTGTTGTTCAAACCAATTGTGAATTTCGGCCATGGATTACCGATAACGGTACGGTCCTCAGCATCAATGACGCCATCGCCATTCAGGTCGCGGAATTTTGTATCTCCAACCCAGGTTCCTGTAGCAGGATTGATCGTCAGTTCGTTGTTGGATGTCTGAATTGCATGACCTCTGATATCTTCAGCATTCTGGAATAATCCGTCAGCGACATATCCTGTAAGCATACTTGCAGGTTGCCCTACTTCCGTTCTGAAACCTACGGAAGTTGCATTCCAGATTGGTGTGATCGGGTTAAGTAAAGAAGTTACCTTGTTGCGGTCAAACGACAGGTTCAAACCTGTTTTCCAATACACTCCGCCTTTGTCGATATTCACGGTATTCAAGGTAAAACCAATACCTCTGTTTTTCATAGAACCTGCATTTACTGCCGGCCAGCTCAGGTAACCCGGAGAGTATGCAATGTCTCCTCCATAAGTAAATGGATAAGAGTTGATTGTGATCAGACTTGTAATATTTTTGATATAGGCATCCACGATCAATTCAACGCGGTTTCCGAACATATGTAAGTCCATACCTGCATTGATCACATCATCCTTTTCCCAGGTCAGGAATTCGTTCGCAAAGTTGGAAGCAAGAAACCCTGTTCCCCAGCCCGTAGGTACAGACTGCAGTGTTGAGAAAATAGCATTACCACCACTTCCCTGATTTCCTGAACGTCCGATTTCAAATCTTAATTTAAGATCATTGATCTGGTTGACACCTTTCAGGAAGTTCTCTTCCGACACACGCCATGCAGCGGATACTGCCGGGAAATTACCCCAGCGACGTCCCTGACGAAAAGCAGATGATCCGTCCATACGGTAGGTTCCCTGTAGGAAATAACGCTCATTGAAGCTGTAGTTCACACGGGCGAAATAAGATTCACGTGATCCTGCTCCTTTACCGCTGTTGTTGCTTACGTTTGAAATAACCGATCCGTCTCCGCCAGAAAGTTCTTCAATGGTATTTGTAATAAATTTCTTTCTAGAAGCAGTTAAAGACTCATAGGTAAATTCCTGCGCCTCATGCCCTGCCATAATGTTGAAAGCATGTTTGTTCAGCTTCAGATCATAGGTAAGTCTGGAATGCAAACTCCACCAGGTGTTGGTATTGACCGATCTTACAGAAGTCGCAGCATCCTGAGAAACCACAAATCCGCCGATTGTATAAGATGGGTGGAACGAGTAATATTTCAAAAACTCAGAGCTTCCGTTTGCCTCTGTGTGCCAGGTCAGGTTTTTAGCCAGTTTTACATCAGCAAAAAGACTTCCCAAAATAGAGGTACGACGGTTGTAATCGTTGTAGATCTTTGAGATCATAACCGGGTTGGTAAACTGGAACTGCGTTGTAGTAGGTCCGCCCCAGCTTCCGTCAGGATTGGTTACAGGAATACTTGGATTTTGGTCCAAAGCCAGCTGAATAATACCACCATTGTTGGTATTCACTTTTTCTTCTGTGATACCTACACTCATGTTTGCTCCGATTTTCAACCAGCTGCGTGTCTGGTTTTCCAGATTTAACCGACCGTTGTAACGTTTAAAACCAGAACCTTCGACGATACCTTTCTGGTTGAAATATTCACCAGAAAGATAATAGGTTGATTTCTCCGTACCACCGCTTAGTCCCAAAGAGTACTTTTGCAAAGTAGTAGGGCGGTACAGGGCAGCCTGCCAGTTGGTACCTTCACCTAATACTGAAGGATCTGCAAATTGATCGTCTGTTGCAGTACCCCCAACCTGAGCCATTTCATTTCTGAACTGTGCATATTCTCTCAGGTTCATGACATCAATGTGTCTTGGCTCCGATTGTAATGTCAGCAGTGAGTTGAAGCTGATTTTGGTTTCACCCGCTTTACCACGTTTGGTGGTGATCATCACTACACCATTCGCACCTACCGCACCATAAATCGCCGTTGCAGAAGGTCCCTGCAAAACGTTGATGGTTTCGATATCGTCCGGGTTGATACTCGAAAGGATATTAGAAAAACCTGTAGGACGGTTGTTCGGATCATCTCTCATGTTATCAGGTTTGATCTGCACCCCGTCAATTACATACAAAGGTTGGGTTGTTCCTGTAAGTGAGCTCAATCCACGGATCAATACAGAAGGTGCAGCTCCCGGCTGACCTGAGTTCTGCTGAACCATTACATTAGCTGCACGTCCCTGTAAACCCTGTTCAAGAGATGTATTGATGGTTTTGCTCAGGTCTTTTCCTGATACGGTCACCTGTGAGCTGGATACGTCTGTTTTTTTCATTTCACCGTAACCCACTACTACAACTTCGCTCAGGTTCGCGATGCTTTCTTTTAGTTTGATATCGATCTTTGTTTTATTACCGACATTCACCTCTGTAGATTCGTATCCAATGAAGGAGAATACCAGGGTACTACCTGGCGCCACTTCCAATGTAAAGAACCCCTGCGTGTTGGTAGTAGTACCATTCGAGGTTCCTTTTACGACTACACTTGCCCCGGGAATCCCGCTGTCATCGTTGTCAGAAACGACAGATCCGGTTACTGTTCTTCTTGAATCCTGTGCATATGCACCTGCCTGCGGCATCGCAAGTCCCAGTACGAGAACAGGAATCCAAAGCAACTTCATCATGGTTAACAGGCCTGTCTTTACCTGTTGATTTAAGTACATGTTTTTTTGCATGTTGTTATGGTTTTTTAAAATAGATCGGTTCGAAAAAATCCTTGTTATACATTTCCAATATGAGGCAGGTGCCTTATATTGTTTTAGCATAAATCGAATTTATTCTTGGACAAATGTGACTGATTAGCAGAAACTCCAGGGGTATCATTTGTTTACAAATAGGGAGTCAGATGTAAACTGATGGCAGAAAATGCGTGTATTTTCTACTTTTAGTACTGTTTTCGGGACAATTTTAAGTAACCACCGTTAGACATACACAATATCGGATATCAAAATACTTCTGTGACTTAATGACCTAATTGTTGTACTATTCTTATTTTATTTATGTAACCGTTATTGAGCAGAAGGTTCTTTTTTCCGGTATTCGGTGGGTAGAACCTTAAATTCTTCCCTGAAGAGTTTGGCGAAATATTTGGGATTATTGAAGCCGACCTGGTAGGCAATTTCTGAGACTGTGAGCTGGCTTTTTTCCAGTAGAGATGCCGCCCTTCTCATACGGATGATCCGGATAAACTCAACTGGCGTCTTGCCTGTGAGGGAAAGTAATTTTTTGTACAAGTACATCCGGCTCATAGCCATGTCAGAACTAAGCTCCTCCACCGTGAAATCAGCATTACTTAAATTATCCTCCACCACCTTTACTGCCTTTGTTATAAACTGCTCGTCTACGGAACGGATCTCAATCGGACTTGGCTCAATTTTCACATGCTGCTGAAATTGTTTCTGTACTAATCCTCTTCTGATGATCAGATTTTTGATACGGACCATCAGGATGTCCATCCTGAAAGGTTTGGTCACGTATGCGTCTGCTCCGGTTTCGTAGCCTTGTAGTTGCTGTTCATCTTCTGCGCGTGCCGTAAGCAGGATTACCGGAATGTGCGATATCCGCTGGTCTGACTTTACAAGCCGGCAGAGCTCCATACCGTCCATTTCCGGCATCATCACATCACTTACAATCAGGTCGGGGATCAGATCGAGGGTCAGTTTATGCCCGACTTTCCCGTTAGGCGCTTCATACACCTGGTAATCCTTGCCTAATGTCTCTTTCATGTACTCCCGAAATTCATCATTGTCTTCCACAATAAGCAGCACAGGTTTTGCGGCATCCACAACAGTATCCGGCAGATCCACAGCTGTTTCTGCAATTTCCGGCTGCTCGTCATCAATCTGAATATCCGTCTCTTTGGTCTGCTCGAATTGACCCAATGGCAACTCTATGATAAAGGTACTGCCCATACCTTCTTCACTTTCCACACGCACATTGCCGCCATGCAGCTTCACAAACTCTTTGGTGATCGATAAACCAATACCACTTCCCTGATTCACCACATGACTGGGCAGCTGATGCTGAAAGAAGCGGTCGAAAACTTTGGGCTGGTCTGCTTCCGGTATTCCTATTCCCGAATCTGCCACACGTATCTCAAGATATTTCGCACCATCCCTATTTATGGTCGCAAGCGTAACCACTACTCTCCCCTGCTCAGGCGTGAATTTGAATGCATTGGAAAGTAGATTGTACATAATCCGTGACATCTTCTCAGGATCAAACACCGTATACAACGACTCGCTGTCCGAACGGAAGGAATACGCAATGTGTTTTCGCTCTGATAAGTCCGAAAAAGTATGGGTAATTTCTCTGATAAACTGCACAATATCCCCTCTCTCCGGATTGTAGCCAGTATCCTCAACCTCCATTTTTTTGAAGTCAAGCAACTGCGTCACCAGATTCAAAAGTCGTGTCGCATTGCGGTGTACCAGCGACAGCTGACCTTTCACCTCCGTATTGGACTGCATAGTCTTCAATAAACCTTCCAAAGGTGTTAGCATCAGCGTGAGCGGTGTACGGAACTCGTGACTCACATTGGTAAAAAACTTAATTTTCATCAAATCCAATTCATGCAGCTGCTGTGCTTCACGGCGTTCCTGAGCCAACCGGAAGCTCATTCTTTCACGTTCTACCAGAATCCATCTGGCAATGACTAAAGCACCGGCTATCGCAAGTAGATAAAGAAGATAAGCAAACGGCGTTTTCCAAAACGGGGGCAGAATATGTATCTTCAATTCACGTTGCTGTGTGGCTTCATTACCATTCTGCATTTTGACTATAAAAGTGTACTCGCCGGGGTCAAGGTTGGTATAAGTAACTTTTCGGGTATTGTTATCTGCTTCAAACCATT
>DASYHR010000183.1:0-4315 GCA_035998385.1 Dyadobacter sp.
CACAAATAGTAAATGTTTAAATTTGTAAATATACAGTCTTCATAAATTCTACACCATTTTACACACCTAATGGAAATCGAAAAGACAACCCAGACAGCCCAAACTTATACCAGCGACGAAGCCTTCCAGGCTTCACTCCAATACTTTAAAGGCGATGACCTTGCAGCCCGCGTGTGGGTGAACAAATATGCACTGAAAGACTCCTACGGAGCGATATACGAAGCAACTCCAAACGATATGCACCGCCGTATTGCAAAGGAGATTGCCAGAATAGAAGTACGCTATCCAAACCCATTGAGCGAGGACGAAGTATTCGATCTGATCAAAGACTTTAAATATATCATTCCTCAGGGAAGTCCGATGACCGGAATTGGGAATCCATTCCAGATCGCGTCTTTATCGAACTGTTTTGTGATAGGCAACGGATCTGCAGCTGACTCGTACGGCGGGATTATGAAGGTGGATCAGGAACAGGTGCAGTTGATGAAACGCCGCGGCGGTGTTGGGCACGATTTGTCACATATCCGCCCGAAAGGATCGCCGGTTAAAAACTCTGCACTGACGTCAACCGGTATTGTCCCATTTATGGAGCGTTATTCCAATTCGACGCGTGAGGTTGCTCAGGATGGCCGTCGCGGCGCGTTGATGCTTTCTGTCGCGATCAGACACCCGGATTCTGAAAACTTTATTGATGCCAAAATGGAGGCTGGTAAGGTGACCGGTGCCAATGTATCGGTTAGGATTGACGATGAATTTATGAGAGCGGTAGAGGCTAACAGCGCATACAGCCAGCAATATCCGATTAACAGTACAACTCCTTTATACCAAAAAGATATAAACGCCAGTGCGCTCTGGAAGAAAATCGTGCATAATGCATGGCGCTCTGCAGAGCCTGGAATTTTGTTCTGGGATACGATTATCCGCGAGTCTGTTCCCGATTGTTATGCTGATCTGGGATACGAAACAGTTTCGACAAACCCGTGCGGCGAGATTCCATTGTGTCCGTATGACTCATGCCGTTTGCTGGCGATCAATTTGTTCTCTTATGTTGAAAATCCTTTTACGAAGGATGCGACTTTCAATTGGACATTGTTCAAAAAACACATTGATGCAGCACAGCGCATGATGGACGACATCATTGATCTCGAACTTGAAAAGATCGATGCTATTCTGCTTAAAATTGACGAAGACCCGGAAGATGCCGAAATCAAACGCACCGAACGTAATCTTTGGCTCAACATACAAACAAAAGCTAAAGAAGGACGCAGAACAGGTATCGGCATCACTGCGGAAGGTGATATGCTTGCCGCTCTGGGACTGAGATATGGCAGCGAAGAAGGCACTGAATTCTCGGTTGAAATACATAAAACTGTTGCAATTGAGGCTTACAGAGCATCTGTAAATACGGCAAAAGAACGTGGCGCGTTCACGATTTTTGATGCAGACAGAGAGAAAAACAATCCTTTTATTCTACGATTGAAAGAAGCCGATGCACAGCTGTACTATGAAATGCTGGAATATGGTCGCAGGAATATTGCGTTACTGACGATCGCGCCAACAGGCACAACGAGCCTGATGTCGCAAACCAGCTCGGGTATTGAGCCGGTTTTCATGCCTGTATACAAAAGAAGGAGAAAAGTAAATCCAAACGACAAGGATGTCCGTGTGGATTTTGTAGATGAAGTGGGTGATTCCTGGGAAGAATACATCGTTTTCCATCACCGTTTCAAACAATGGATGGAAATCAACGGCTACGATACGACGATCAATTATCCGGAAAAAGAACTGGAAGAAATCGTTAAGAAATCTCCGTACTACAAAGCGACATCCAATGATGTGAACTACCTGAACAAGGTAAAAATGCAGGGAGCTATCCAAAAATGGGTAGACCATTCGATCAGCGTGACCATCAATATGCCAAATGATGTGACGGAAGAACTGGTGGGTGAATGCTACATGGAAGCCTGGAAAGCGGGTTGCAAAGGCGTGACGGTATATCGCGACGGATCTCGTTCGGGTGTATTGATCTCAACAGACGACAAGCAGAAGGAACCGGAAGTAGTTGCCAATACACCCTTCCCGACGATCAGACCGCAAATACTGGAAGCCGAAGTGGTACGTTTCCAAAACAAAAAAGACAAATGGATTGCCTTCATTGGTCTGATTGATGACCAACCTTATGAGATCTTCACCGGTTTTGCTGACGATGAAGACGGCATTCTCATTCCGAGATGGGTGGATGAAGGTTTGATCATCAAAAACCGCGAAGCAGACGGAAGTTCCCGTTATGATTTTCAATATAAAAATACCAGAGGTTATAAAACTACGATTGAAGGGTTGTCCCACAAGTTCAATCCTGAATACTGGAATTATGCAAAACTAATTTCTAGTACACTGAGACACGGGATGCCGATTGAAAAAGTAGTTGATCTGATCAGCAGTTTACAGCTGGACGAATCAATCAACACCTGGAAAAACGGTGTGGCACGTGCCTTGAAACGTTATGTACCGGATGGAACTGAAGTAAAAAAGCAGAGCTGCCAGAACTGTAATTCAACCAATTTGATGTACCAGGAAGGTTGCCTCACATGTAAGGATTGCGGAAGTTCTAAGTGTGGTTGAGTATTCCTGAATAAAAGAAGGTTAACAAATCTGAGAATGAAAAGAGCTGATTGGCATTGCCGATCAGCTCTTTTTTGCTTTGCGAAACTAAAGTTCGATATAATAGAAAAATCTATCTCAAACATTTTCAAGATGTTATGCTGCACATTAAATTTGTTCATTCGTTGTAGAAATTTTTCATTAAAATGATAAAATCTATTTAATGAGTAAACATCTCCTCTCGTCCATTTGGGTTATCCTATCACTTATCCCGGTCATACTATTTGGGATGTATATATTTTCGTTTGCGCTGAATGCTCCCTATAATGACGATATAGCACTGATAGCCACAATAAATCATATCAACAATCCGGAGAGTAATCTGTTCCACACCATTCTCGAACAACAAAATGATCACCGGATCGTATTTTCCCGGCTTGCGACTATTCTGATCTATTGGTTTTCCGGAGAGATGAATTTCCGAACGATGATCCTTTTTGGTTACATCAATTTAGCCTTGCTCGGCTATGCATTCTATCTGATCTTCAAATCCCAAAAGCAGCCATTTGTATACTTCGTCCCGGTCACCATTTTATTATTCTCGCCCATTGTCCAGGCAACACATCTTTGGGGAATCACATCATTTGAATATACACTGGCTATTGCATTCTCGCTTTACAGTCTTTATTTTTTGCAGCCTTCCAAAACAAATTCATGGATGTTAGCCATGTTATTTGCCGTGGCTGCTTCACTGTCAAATCTGGACGGTTTGTGCGTACTTCCTGTAGGATTGACATGGCTCATTATCCAGAAAAGAGCGAAGGAAAGCCTTACATATGGTGGCTTTATGGTTGTTTACCTGTTTTTGTTCTTCAGTAATTTCCATTTTTCACCATCCACTGCGTCGCCGATAGGGGCAAATTTTATTGGCAATGCCATAAAGGGTTTTGTTTCCTTTTCAGGCGGAATTGTCAAGGTAATCTCTGATTCACATGCCTATAGTCTTTCCCTTGTAGCCGGAGGTGTTTTCATAACTGTCTTTCTTGTTATTTTTATCAGAAAAATTCTTGCTACATCTGGCACAAAAGATCAGCTTCTGCCTGTCAATTTGATGGATATCAGCTTTCTGGAACTGCTGGCTTGTGCATTTATGATCGCCTTGGGACGGGCAGCCCATAGTGCTGAAAGTATGGTCGCGATACGCTTTCAAATCTATGCGGTCAGTTTACTTATATTATTGTATCTGATTGTCATCAGCAATATCTCAAACCGAAGAATAAAACGAATCGTAGGACTAAGCTTCATTTCAGGAGCCATTTTGCTTCATGTATTATCCTACCTCAAATACAATGACGCCATTCATTTTCGGAATAGCGAATTAACAGCGGATGCCTATAATTACAATTCTCACGCCATTTTTGTACATCAAATCCCTGAGATGAAGCGAGAGGATAATTTCTATCGACACTATAAATTCCCTGCACATTTGAAAGAAGAAGTCAGACATTGGAAGCGCCAGCTAAAAAATCAGCTTGTTCACCCGACGATCAGTTTGAAAAGGCAGACCTTAACAGATTTTTCTGATTCCGGAACAGCCCCAAATCAGATACGAAGTTTGCAAATAGAAAACGTGCCGGACTCTGTATCTGATAAAAAGGTATATTTCTTATTTTTTGACAAAGAAACCGATAGTAAACCGGTAATTATAGCAGGC
>DASYHR010000322.1:0-3174 GCA_035998385.1 Dyadobacter sp.
CGACTTACAGGATCTTCGTATTCCTGAGCAGGTGGCTAACATTCTTTATTTTGTAAACGGACAATACAAGCCTGAGCTTTCAAGCATTGTTTCATCTACAGATAAGATTATTATCGATTCACTTCAGAATGCCTACAAGCAGAACCCTGAATTGGTGAATCGCTATTTTAATGAACTTACTGATGATTCAGAAGCTTTCACAGCATTGAATACTGCTTTTACCTTAGATGGTCTGTTTATTCACGTACCTGCTAATCAGGTAGTGGAGCAGCCTGTTATTCTACGGTTTATCAGTGATGCGCGTGAGGAAAACGTAGCAAGTCAGCCTCGTAACATTATAGTTGTGGGGCAGAATGCACAAGTGAAGGTTGCTGAAGCTTTCCGTACACTTGGAGAGCAGCGTTCATTTACCAATGCTGTGACTGAAATTTTCGTAGAGCAGGATGCGCACGTGGAGTATTACAAAGTGCAGAACGAAAGCGAAAATGCTTACCATGTAGGTACTACTCAGGTGAATATGAAGGACAAGTCGCATTTTTATGCCGGCACGGTTACCCTGAATGGTAAGTTTACCCGTAACAACCTGAATATTGCTTTGGACGGCGAATACTGCGATGCACATATGTATGGTCTGTATTTCCCGGATGGTTCTCAGCATGTTGACAACCATACCGTTGCTGACCACCGCAAGCCTAATTCAGAAAGCAACGAGCTTTATAAAGGAATTTTGCGGGACAAATCGAAAGGGGTTTTTAATGGTAAAATCTTCGTTCGTGAAGATGCTCAGAAAACCAACGCTTTTCAGTCCTGCAAAAATATTGTGCTTTCTACAGAAGCAAGCATGAATACCAAACCTCAGCTTGAAATTTATGCGGATGATGTGAAGTGCTCGCACGGAACTACAACCGGACAAATTGATGAGGAAGCATTGTTCTACATGCGTTCAAGAGGTATATCCAAAAACGAAGCCATGTCGCTGTTGATGTACGCTTTCTGTGCTGATGTGATTTCTCAGATTAAAATTGACTCAATACGCGAGTACCTTGAGAATGTGATTGCTGAGAAGCTGAGTAAGAAATAATAGTGATGATATTTGTCCTGATCTGAAAGGACACATATTTGATTTTTAAAAGTTGAAAAGAATCCGGATGCAAATGAAGATCCTTTTGGTGATCATTACTGTGTGTCCGGATACTTTTTAACTGAGATTTTCAATTACAATTGATTGACAGACCTGGAATCTACACACCGTCATCCCCGTGCAGTTCCGCTACCGACATACAAATCATGATAGCTTCCCGAAATATTCTTGATATCACCTCTGTCAGAAATGATTTTCCTATACTGAATGAAGTAATAAATGGTAAGCAACTGGTTTACCTGGATAATGCCGCTACCACTCAGAAACCTAAACAGGTACTGGATGCATTGGCTGATTATTACGAACATTCCAACGCCAATATCCACCGCGGTATTCACCATCTTGCGGAGAAGGCAACAGCTTCTTTCGAAGACACCCGCCGTCGCGTGCAGCAGTTTATCAATGCGCCGTTGGCCGAACAGGTAATTTTTACTTACGGTACAACGGACAGTATTAATCTGGTAGCGCAGACTTACGGACGCCGGTTTCTGAGTGAGGGCGATGAAATCATCATCAGCACCATGGAGCACCATTCCAACATTGTGCCCTGGCAAATGCTGTGTGAGGAAAAGGGATGTATTCTGAAAGTGATTCCGATCAATGAAGATGGGGAACTCCTGATGGATGAGTATGAAAAATTGCTTACAGAACGTACAAAAATCGTGTCGGTGGTGCACGTATCCAATGCGCTGGGAACGATCAATCCGGTTAAACCCATTATTGAAAAGGCACATGCTTTTGGCGCCGTTGCTTTTATTGATGGTGCGCAATCAAGTTCACATCTCACGATTGACGTGCAGGATCTGGATTGCGATTTCTATTCTATGTCGCTGCACAAGATATATGGTCCAACAGGAATGGGTGTTTTGTATGGTAACAAGGATATACTCGATGCCATGCCACCATACCGTGGAGGAGGGGAGATGATCAAAGAAGTTACATTTGCTAAAACAACATATAACGAACTCCCTTATAAATTCGAAGCTGGTACGCCTAATATTGCAGATGTAGTTGCCGCGAAGTTTGCGCTTGACTATGTGGATGCATTGGGGAAAGAAAATATCGCAGCACATGAAGATGATCTTTTGAAGTATGCTTCTGAAGCTTTATTAGATATTGAAGGTCTGCGAATTATCGGAAATGCGAAAGAGAAAGTGAGCGTTATTTCTTTTGTAATTGATGGAATTCACCATCAGGACATTGGTGTTTTACTTGATCAACAGGGAATTGCCGTTCGTACCGGCCACCATTGTACCCAACCTCTTATGCAACGATTTGGCATCACAGGAACCACAAGAGCCTCTTTTGCTGTTTACAACACGATAGAGGAAGTAGATCGCTTTATTGCCGGTTTGACGAAGGTGAAAAAAATGCTTAGCTAAGAGCTATTTTCAGTACTTTCCTTGAGACGGTTCAAAAATAAGAAGAATAATTTATGACAATAAACGAAGCACAGGACGAGCTAATCGAAGATTTCGAACTGTTTGATGAGTGGGAAAGTAAGTACGAGTATATCATTGATTTGGGTAAACAATTGCCGGATCTGGATGAGGCGTATAAGACAGAGGAGAATATCATCAAGGGTTGTCAGTCGCTTGTATGGTTGCATGCGAAAATGGATGGGGATGTGTTGAAATTCGAGGCAGATAGCAACGCGATCATTGTAAAAGGTCTTGTGAATATGCTGGTTAAAGTGCTCTCGGGACATACTCCCCAGGAAGTGGCCCAGGCAGATATTTATTTCATGGATCGTATTGGTCTGCATCAGCACCTGGCACAAACCCGGTCAAATGGGTTGGCTGCTATGTTAAAGCAAATGAGAGCTTACGGAGTGGCGTTTCAGGCACGTTCCGAAGTTAATTAAGATATATTTTCAACACCGTTTATTGTCAAAGAAATGACAGAATCTGAACTAAGAGAAGAGGTTGTAAGAGCTATCAAGCAGGTGTATGATCCTGAGATTCCGGTAGATGTATACGAACTGGGATTGATCTACGATCTGAAAATCTTCCCTGTAAATAACGTATTCGTGT
>DASYHR010000337.1:0-3335 GCA_035998385.1 Dyadobacter sp.
TCTCAAATGGTCGTTCTGCAGGAAATGTTTTTCCCGCTCTTTCGGATCCGTTATGGATGGATCTTCATAGGTATGTTCAAATTTCATATCCTGCGGAGATTGAATCAGCGCCCATCCACCTGGCTTTAGTACCCTGTGCAGTTCGCTCATAGCCAACACATAATCATCAACATGCTCCATGACGTGGTTGCAGAATGCCACATCAAAAGTGTTGGCTTCAAAAGGAATTTTGTGAATATCCATTTTCACCTTTGCCAGTGGCGACTCTATATCACCAGTGATATAGTCCAGATTTGGCATATTTTCAAAGCGATCAATGAAGCAATACTCAGGTGCTACATGTAAAACTTTCAGATCTGCACTGAAAAAGTTGGTTTTACGTTTCAGATAAAGTCCCATCAGACGGTGCCTTTCCAGTGACAAACAGCCCGGGCAAAGTGCGTTTTCACGACTGCTGGTGTTTCTGCCATAGGGAAGAAATTTGCGATATTGACTATCGCACACAGGGCACTCTACCTTGTTTCCCATATAGAACAAACTGAGAACCCGCGCTGCCCAGTGACCTACCAATTGCAGGTAGGGACGGGGAATATATCTTAAAACTAAACTTATGATGGCTTTCATTAAACCAATTTGATTAAAAATTAATAATTTTAGGATCGTTAAAGGAAAATAAAGTACATGATTCCATCAATAGACCCAAAACCACCTGGCAAGAAGCTGATTAAACGTATGTCAACAAGAACTAAATGGATGATTCTTGCTCCGTTTGGATTGTTGCTTTTTAGCTTTGGCCTCACAGTTCTCAGCGAAGCTGCCCATCAGCGTCGTACTGGTGAGCCTACACAGGTATGGGTTCTGCTTGGATTGTACAGCCTTGTTCTGATCAATGGCGGTCTTGTTCTTTTCGGAGAAGCGTTACGTTTCCGGATATTGCTTGACGTTCGCCGCGAAACACGCCGTAGCATGCGTCAGTTACTTCGTAAGGTGAATTCCAAAGCAGCACGCAAGTTACTTCCCGAGAAGAAAACAAAAAGCCCTACCAAAAGAGATTGACAGGGACTTGTTTGATAACATTGTATCGGAAAGGCTTGTGACTATTGCTTATTTGCTTCAAACTGAGCTTTAATTGCCTCAACATCGACGTTCCGTACTTCTGGCTTACGCAAAAGGTTTTTAATTGTAGCGGTACGATTGTTAGCTACTGCTTTATTTCTGCGACCTTTACGTTTTAATTCCGTAACTCCCATTTTAAAATTATTGTTTTGTGAAAGAGCCGCAAAATTAATGATTTGTGCGTAAATAATGAAGATAATAATCATAAATATTGCACAAGCTCTCCTAACTTTACGGTTTTAAACGTTTCCCCGAACGATTTTTACGTCTTTAACGTGTTTATTTCAGGATGTACGGCACATTTAGCCGTCATTGGATAGAAGGAAGGGAAACCAACCAGTGTTTTTTGATTTAATAAATATCAATGAGTAAACCATCACTTGCCCGTGGAACCCGCGACTTCGGTCCGGAGCAGATGGCAAAGCGCAATTTCATTTTCGAAACCGTTCGGCGCTCTTTTCAACGTTACGGCTTCCTTCCTTTGGAGACCCCCGCATTCGAGAACCTGTCTGTATTGATGGGGAAATATGGAGAAGAGGGAGACCAGTTGCTTTTTAAAATCCTTAATTCCGGCGATTTTACGAGTAAACTTACAGATAAAGATTATACAGACGGGCACAAGCCGCTGACTTCTAAAATCTCAGAAAAAGGATTGCGTTACGATCTGACTGTACCGTTTGCAAGATATGTTGTCATGAATCGCGGTACGCTGGCAATGCCGTTCAAGAGGTATCAGATTCAGCCCGTATGGCGCGCTGACAGACCGCAACGAGGACGCTACCGTGAGTTTTACCAATGTGATGCAGATGTGGTGGGCACTGATTCGCTGCTTTGTGAAGCTGAAATCGTCAACTTACTGCATGATATTTTACCGGCACTTGGCATTACTGATTTCACTGTCAAAATCAATAACCGCAAGGTATTAACCGGTATTGCTGATGTAATCGGTGCAACCGGAATGGAAGGGCCGCTTTGTGTAGCGATTGATAAGCTTGATAAAGTAGGGCAGGAGAAAGTGGAAGAAGAATTAGCTGAACGTGGCTTTTCAGCCGAAAGCATTCAGGCATTGAATCCGATTTTTTCACTGTCTGCTACTAATAATCCTTTCGATGGGCTTAAACAATGGTTAAGTAGCTCTGAGATAGGGTTAAAAGGGATTGCTGAACTGGAGGAAGTCTGGAAGATGGTATCTTTACTCGGATTGGAAAATCCAAAAATTCAATTTGACGTAACATTGGCACGTGGGCTTTCTTACTACACAGGTGCTATATTTGAGGTCAAATCGAATAACGTGCAAATCGGAAGTATATCCGGAGGCGGACGATATGATAACCTTACCGGAACTTTTGGTGTACCTGGCATATCAGGCGTTGGAATTTCTTTGGGTGTCGATCGGATTTACGACGTTATGGAAGAGCTGAACCTGTTCCCGGACAGCCGTACTACCAGCACGAAAGTAATGATTTCAAATTTTGATAAAGAGGCTTTTGAATACGGTCTGACGATCTTGCCGAAGTTGAGGCTGGCGGGGATCAATGCAGAAATGTATCCTGACTCAGTGAAGCTAAAAAAGCAGCTGGATTATGCGGACAGGAAGAATATTCCGTTTGTAATCCTGGTTGGGTCGGATGAGATACAGTCAGGTAAGCTGACATTAAAAAATATGACTACAGGTGAACAGCAGAAGTTGGACGTTGAGGAAATTGTGGCTGTGATCGGGTAATTTTTAATTGAATAAAATATAAAACTCTATACTAAATAGCCCAGGGTTAGGTAATACCGCAAGCTGAAATGAACATGAACGATATTTTAAGAATTGCAATACAGAAATCAGGAAGATTGAGTGAGGATTCACTGAAACTGATTAAAGAATGCGGAATCCGTTTCGACAATGGTGGTGGTAAATTAAAAACAGCCGCAACCAATTTCCCTGCTGAAATCCTGTTTTTAAGGGATGACGATATACCTGGTTATGTTGAAGACGGTGTTGCGCATTTGGGTATTGTAGGTGAAAATGTATCGGAAGAGTCAAACAGAGACGTAAACACGGTTCATAAGCTTGGGTTTTCGAAGTGCCGCCTTTCTATCGGTGTGCTGAGAGAACAGGATTACCAGGGTGTCAAAGATCTGGATGGTAAAAGTATTGCAACTACCTATCCAAGATTGCTGGATAAATACCTGAAGGAGAACAATGTTACTGCGCAGATTCATGAGATCAG
>DASYHR010000343.1:0-1770 GCA_035998385.1 Dyadobacter sp.
GAAAAGTGTATTAATGCAGGCGCCTCAGATTATATTACCAAACCTGTTGATATAGACCAGCTTCTGTCATTACTGAGAGTGTGGCTGTATGAAAAAGCCTGAAAAGTGAGGAATTATCTGAACATGAAATAACATGAACAAAAAGAAAGTGTTGATTATAGATGACGACGCAAGAAATATTTTTGCACTGTCCGCAACGCTTAAAGCCAGGTCATACGTGTGTCTGTCACGCAACGGTGCGCCGGAAGCCATCGAGCTTCTGAAGAATGAAGATGATATTGATATTGTACTGATCGACATGATGATGCCGGAAATGGATGGATATGAGGCCATTCCGATTATTAAAAGACTTGAAAATCACACACACACTCCTGTAATAGCAGTAACTGCGCAAGCCATGGTAGGCGATCGCGAGAAATGCCTGGCTGCCGGTGCAGACGGTTACATCTCAAAACCTATCGATGTGGATCAATTATTATTGCTACTGCAGAAAGATAATACCGATAGAGATGATTGAGGATGAGGATATCGAACTGCTGCTTACAGATTTGTTCGAACTGCATGGATATGATTTTACCAGTTATTCGCGGGCCTCATTGAAGCGCCGGATTAACAGGTTATATTCCCTGGATAAATTTCCAAGTTTTGCAGAGTTGCGCTACAGGGTCCGTAATGATACATCCTACCTGAAGCGTTTTGTTGAAGAGATTACGGTGAACGTTACAGAGATGTTCCGTGACCCTTCTTTTTACCTGTCGCTGCGTAATGACATTTTGCCGATTCTCGGCACGAAGCCATTCATCAGAATCTGGCACGCGGGATGTTCAACAGGTGAAGAGGTTTATTCAATGGCTATCTTGCTGAAGGAGGCTGGCTTGCTACGAAAGTCGTTGCTATATGCTACCGACCTTAATCCGACAGTACTTGAAAAGGTTCGCAGAGGAATATTTCCGATGAATCAGATGAAGCAATATTCAGAGAGTTATATTGCTTCGGGCGGAGAAAAGGATTTTTCTGACTATTACATAGCGAATTATGGACAGGCTAAATTTGATAGCGAACTGTCGGAAAAGATAATCATCTCAACGCATAATCTTGTTTCGGACAGTTCATTTAATGAGTTTGACCTGATCCTATGCCGTAATGTATTGATATATTTTGATAAAGACTTGCAGGACAGAGTCTTGAGGTTGTTTGATTCGAGTCTTGGTTCATTGGGGTACCTGGCTTTAGGGTCGAAAGAAACGCTGAAGTTTTCAGCAGTCCAAAACAACTATAAGCAGTTGAACCGTGAGAAAATATGGAAAAAAGTGGTGTAATATCGGTCAATAAAATCATTGTCATTGGCGGTTCAGCAGGAAGTCTCGAAGTACTTTTTCAACTATTACCTTTGCTCAGAGATGACATTTATGCGTCTATTTTGATCGTTTTACACCGACGCAGCTCTACCGAATCTTCTCTTTCCGAGCTGCTGGCAAATAAATGTAATTTGCCTTTAACCGAAGCTGAAGATAAAGATATTATTCAGCCGGGGCATATTTATCTTGCGCCATCCGATTACCATTTATTGGTTGAAAAGGATAACACCTTGTCATTGGACGATTCAGAAAAAGTTAATTATAGCCGACCCAGCCTGGATGTCACTTTCGAATCAGCCGCAGATGTATATGGTGCCTCAGTGACGGGAATAGTTCTTTCCGGAGCCAACGACGACGGAACACTCGGACTACTGGCGATCCAGCGTGCAGGCGGAACAGTGATTGTGCAGGA
>DASYHR010000364.1:0-5177 GCA_035998385.1 Dyadobacter sp.
CATTCGCGAATTTGTTCCGCTACCTGCATATCACCTGTTGCTAGCCCTATACTTGGTAATGCAGTTGAAATTACGCCTGTTCTTTGAGCACTATACCAATCCTTGCGGTTTGATTCCTGGTTATAACCCAAAATCGCTGTCAAATTTTGTTTTCCGAACTGTTTGTTAAATGTTGTGTATGCGTTAAACACGGAATATGTAATGTTATCCGCTCTACGGTAAGCTATATTATCCCCTTCTTCACGAATATCAGCCGGACCGTATCCGATACGGATTTTAGACTGATTACCTGCAAAATTCACATTCTCTCTGCGAGCCGTATAATCTGCATTGAAGCGCAAGGCATCTTCAAAAAACGTAAGTTCGGTATTGAAAGTAGTCTGGAACATATTGTTCTTCTCATCGTACCTTCCACCGTCTGTCAGCCTCGCTGACTCGCGACCAACATCTGTATTTGCCCACGTTCCGTCAGGGTTTTTATCCCAGCTTGTTGGAAAAAGGTTAAACAGATTTTGCATAGAAAGCTGATAAGGCCTCGTTCTTTGCGTAAGCGCAATAGCCGTATTATTGCCAATCGACAGCCATTTGTAAGGTTTGAAATTCACCTTACCTCTGGTTGTATAACGATTAAATTTATCTTCAGCAATACGCAAAGCACCATTTTGAGAATCATAAGCACCTGACAAATAGTAGCTTGTTTTACCAGACTTACCCGCCAATGATATATTATGACGTTGAGAAACCGTGAAGTTATCCACAAGCTGCTTGGTCCAGTCTTTACTACCCATGTACTCGTACAATGAGTTATCCAGCGGATTAAGTCTTACAGGATTTGTGCCGTCAGGATTATCAGAACGATCTTTTGCCCACGCATACTGGCTGTCCGTGTAGTTTACATTATCCCAAGGCGTATTGTCAGTCGATGTTTCCAGCAATCGCATATAGATGTAAGGATCTGTAATCTTGTTAGGCATCACAGTAGGTTTGCCCCATGAAAAGTTATTGGTATAGTCGATCGTCAAACCATCTTTCATTCCCGATTTGGTTGTAATCAGAATTACCCCGAAAGCAGCGCGTGCGCCGTAGATGGCTGCAGATGAAGCATCTTTCAGTACCGAAATTGTTTTGATATCTGATGGAGCGATGAAATTTAATTCAGCCGCATCTACAGGAACGTTATCCACGAGTATAAGCGGATTTCCACCGTTGATGGACGTAAATCCGCGGATGTTGATGTTCGGAGCTTTTCCAGGCTCACCACTTGCAAAATCAATGTTAAGGTTAGGAACAGCACCTTGCAACCCTTGCGCAACATTTTGGATCGGCCGTGCCTGCAACACTTTACTATCTACCACGTCCACCGCTCCGGAAAGGTTTTCCTTTTTCTGAGCACCGTAGCCAACTACAACTACTTCCTGCAAATTGGATGCATCTATATCCAAAATTACATCAACTTTATTGCGTTTGTCAACTACCTTTTCCTGTGCCTTGTAACCAATGAAAGAAAACACAAGAGCAGAACCCGGCGCAACATCTGCAATAGTGTAATTACCGTTACCGTCCGTAACTGTACCCCGCTGGCTGCCTTTCAGCAGAATGTTGACACCAGCCAATACCTCGCCGTTGTTTCCGCCCGTTACCTGCCCGGAGATTGTAACGCCTTGTGAGTAGGCAGATATACTGAACAGTACCGTCAGCGCGAGCGTACATGCTCTCCATAACCTGACACTGCCCATACATACTTGTAAAGTGTAATTCATAAGAATTGAGTTTAAGGAAACTTTGTGAAACTGATGATGTGGTTACCTTTTGGATGACAAAATTCACTAAAGCTGTTCAGTCTGAGGTTAAGCGAATGTTAACGAATGATGAAGTTATTTTGATTGAACATTCATTCAATCAAAAATATAAATTTTTTGTTAAAAAATAATCTTTGAACAATAAATGAATAATTTTTACACACAAAAAAACCGGCACATACATGATGTGCCGGTGGTTGTTCTCCGAAGATTGTCTGATTGAGGCTTAGAGTTGGGTGTCACCCTGAGCCTGTCCAAGGGCGTTCAAGCAAGTCTAATTATCCCCTCCTCTACCCGCTTTGTATGAATCATACTCCTCAAGCAATTTCACTAAGTCGTCATCACCGTCAAATTCCAGATTTTCCTCCTTGATGACGTAGTTCATTTTATTTTTTTCATCCGAAAGCAGTTTCAGAAAACTACTTTTATTTTTCAGATTGACAGGTGTCAATTTATTGTTCTTTTCAATATATAGCAAAGCATCGGGCTCCATGGTTCGGGTAGCACTTGCTTTCTCAGTTGTGATTTCACTCTGATAACGTTTCAACAGCTTTGTATTACCATCATACATTACGCGGTAAAAACTCTTTTCTGACAATCCTTTGCCAGACGGGAATCCGCTGCGGAATATGTAAAGATCAGTCCCAGACGGTATCGTAAACTCCTTCACTCCTTCCGCCACACGAAATGTCGCCGAATCTTTGCGGTATTCAATCTGATCATTCTTCAGATCGTAACGCAACTGCACACCGTCATAAAACTGATCGGTAGTGGTTCGGATAGAACCGGGGTACCATTTTGAAAGCAGATAAATACTATTTCCTCCCGCCTCGTTATAAGGTGTTCCGTTCAGTGATGCCAAATCCTGTGCGCTTACAGACCCGGCCAACAGAACAGCCAGGGACATTAAAACACTTCGTAAATAGTTCATAATAAGATTGTTTAGTTTAATAAAAGCTTTTCCAAATAAAAATGTCGTCAAAAAAAGCACGATTCTTCTTCTAAATCCCCCCGACCTCCTAGAATCCCTACCATCTTTATGTACTTTTGCTTAAAAAATTGTACCCGCTCAATTGGAAATAAACGAACAGCTCACACATATACGACAAAGTTTGTCGGGAATAGGTCCTGAGATTTTTCTGGCGCTTTTCTTCTGCTTTTTTCTTCTGTCCGAACTGCTTTTAATGAAGTGGGCAAACAAAGAAAAAATCTCGGGAATATTGCATGGTATTGCTATTGGCGGGAGTATTATAGCCTTGTTCCTGGTGCTCGGACAATGGCGCGATGAGTCCTCCTATCGCTTTTATCCACTTCTGTTTCTGGATACGCAGGCCGTCTTTTTCAAAGTGTTGATTATCGTTGCGTGGATGCTTACCCTTGTACACGTAAAAGTATTGAAATATGATTTCCCCCCCGAATTCAACGCACTACTTATCGCGACTGTAGCAGGTCTCAATCTGCTTACGATGTCAACGCATTTGCTCACTATATACCTTACTCTTGAACTCATTTCAATCAGTTCTTATATTCTGGTATCACTTTCACCATTAAAGAAAGCTGCAGAAGGCGGACTAAAATATTTGCTTTTCGGAGCGGCAAGTTCTGCAGTGATGTTGTACGGAATTTCGCTGATATATGGCCTCACCGGAACCATGGACATTACGAATCAGGCGCTTACTGCCGGACTGATGGATAATTCTCCACTCGTAATTACTGCAGCAATTGTGATGACGCTGGGTGGTTTACTTTTCAAATTATCCCTGGTACCGTTCCATGTATGGACACCGGATGTGTACGAATCCAGCCCAACGCCACTTGTTTCATTCCTTTCTGTAGCTCCCAAAGCGGCTGTTGTGCTTGTGCTGATGCGATTGGCTGGTATATTCCCTGCAGAATACTTCCCGATTTTGGGTGGAATTGCATTGATAAGCATTACAGTTGGCAATGTAGCGGCTCTTTGGCAATCCAACGCAAGGCGACTTCTGGCCTATTCTTCAATAGCCCAGGCCGGTTATCTTTTGGTAGGGATTGCGGCTTATAGCCGGTTCGGATTCGAGTCTGCGGTTTTTTACACGGCTGCTTATCTGATCATCAACATGGCAGCATTCTTTATGATTGATTTGCTCGTCCCTCATTCTCAAACTTCTTTACAGGATTTTGAAGGATTGGGAAAGAGGGCAGTGTGGATATCGGGAGCACTGACTGTGATCATGATCGCTCTGGCAGGTCTTCCGCCTACGATGGGTTTCACTTCTAAATTGCTCATTTTCTCGTCGCTCTGGGAAAGTTACCAGCAGCAAAATGAATCGTGGATGTTGTGGCTGCTCATTGGCGGAATATTAAATGCAGCCATTGCTCTGGCTTATTACCTTCGCCTGCCCTATTTGCTGTTCTTTAAAGAAATCAAATCTACAGGGCATACAGGCTCGATCACTGCAACTGGTAATATATTATCCGGGATCCTGACTGCAATCGTACTCTATTTGTTCTTCAAACCTGAATGGCTGATGAACTGGATTGCATCGTTTTAACCTGTATTGATGTAACACAAAAAAGGCCGCCGGAAAAACTCCAACGGCCTTAACGCGTTTAAAAATTTTCTACTGTTTGACAGCAGTAACCGTGTAACCTTCCTTCCTGAGAAGTGCAATCACACCATTATCACCTCCCAAATGAGCAGCACCTACTGCAAATAGCGTCGGCTTTGCAGACATGATACCTTTGATACGGCCGATCCATTTCTTATTCCGATCATACAACATGATATCCTGATTTTCCTCCATCCCAAAACTACTTTTGGTAGTTGCCGTGTAAAGTTCCTGTATGTTCTCCGACTTATAGAGATTAACCAGATCCTTGAATTCCTTACGTGCCTGAGGTAAACTATCAATCATCGAAAGCAGCATTTTCATCTGATCCTTATAGGGGATGGTATCAAAAATCGCCATTTGCTCTTCGACCGTTTCCAGCCCGATCACTTCTGATTTTTGCTTACCGGCAAGTTCTACCAGAGAAATCTCGTAAGACTTGGGTTCGCAACCTAACACAGAAGTAAACAACGGCCCCATTAACACGAATGGCTTTGCATTCTCAAACATCGCCAAACCAACCCCAACCGAATCTTTGTAGAATTGGGCAAGCCTGCTATAATCTGAATCAGAAACCAGTTTGCTCAACTTATTCCCTTCCTTCATATTCATGGTTTGCATCATCTTTCCCATCATCGCAGGATCATCCATGTCCATTTCTAATGCTACCTGCTGTGTTTTCGAAATAGCTGATTTCAACGATTCACTAAGATAAAAGTCATCGGGACATATCAGGTGAATGGTACCGAACAGGTATGAAGACTGAGACACTCCGGGACCTTTGATCTCC
>DASYHR010000388.1:0-3619 GCA_035998385.1 Dyadobacter sp.
GAAGGATCGTACAAAGCAGTTTGTTTTACGAAGTATCAAACTGTTTAAAGCATTACCTTCCAATGTTGAAGTCCAAATCATCGGAAAGCAGTTTTTAAGATCTGCTTCGTCGGTCGGAGCTAACTACAGAGCAGTATGCAGAGCCAGAAGCCAAAAAGAGTTTTTTGCTAAACTCAGTATTACTGTGGAGTAAGCTGATGAATCTCTGTTTTGGTTAGAAATAATTGAGGAATCAGGAATGTTACCAGCAGAAAAACTCAATAGTATCATGACGGAACTTGAAGAGATATTAAAAATTCTTGCAAAGGCCAGAAGTAATTCAAGCCATTAGGTCGTTATTTTCATCATTCTATCATACACTCATTCTATCATTCAACATTAGAAAAATGAAAACAATAAAAGGACCAGGAATCTTCCTTGCCCAGTTTCTGGGAGATGAAGCTCCATTTAATACACTTGACGGCATTACCCAATATATGGCTGACCTTGGTTACAAAGGTGTTCAGCTGCCCATCTGGGATCCGCGTATTATTGATATCAAAAAAGCAGCTGAGTCGCAGACTTATGCTGACGAGCTGAAAGGTAAGCTAGCCGACAAAGGTCTGGAAATTACTGAGCTTGCTTCGCACATCATCGGACAGCTTGTAGCTTCACACCCGGTTTATGATGAACTTTATGACGGTTTTGCGATTCCGGAAGTTCGTAACAATCCAAAAGCAAGAGCTGAGTGGGCTACGCAACAGTTGAAGTACACTGCCATTGCAAGTAAGAATCTTGGATTGAAGGCAAGTGCGACTTTCTCCGGTGCTTTGGCGTGGCCATTCCTTTACCCATGGCCACAGCGTCCTGCTGGTTTGGTAGAAACAGCATTCAAAGAACTGGCAGCTCGCTGGAAACCAATTTTGGATGTATATGATGAAAATGGCGTAGATCTTTGCTACGAACTTCACCCTGGTGAGGATCTTTTCGACGGCTCTACTTTCGAAATGTTTGTGGATTATCTTGATGGTCACTCCCGTGCAAACATCAACTACGATCCAAGTCACTTCGTATTGCAGCAGCTGGATTACCTGCAGTTCATCGACCTTTACCATGATCGTATCAAAGCATTCCATGTAAAGGATGCCGAATTCAATCCAACCGGTAAACAGGGCGTATACAGCGGATTTGCAGGATGGGCAGACAGAGCAGGCCGTTTTCGCTCATTAGGAGATGGTCAGGTTGATTTCTCATCAATCTTCTCCAAGCTATCTCAATACGACTACGATAGCTGGGCAGTTTTGGAATGGGAATGCTGCATTAAATCACCTTCGCAAGGTGCTGCAGAGGGCGCTCCATTCATTGCAGGACATATCATTGAAGTTACAACAAAGGCATTTGATGATTTCGCAAGCGCGGGAACCGACGAAGCTTTCAACCGCAAGGTACTTGGCTTATAATCTTTAATTGTCCGTATAACAAGTATATTGAAAACCTATCGTACTTATGTATGATAGGTTTTTTCCTGTATTATATTGTAAATTTCGTGCAAATACTAACCAGATTACAAACCCGCCATCCTTTCACCAACTCAATCCATTAAATATGAATCTAATTTTTTGCAAAATTCATTCAGGAGGGAAACTGATCTTCTACACAATGATGCTTGTATGTCTTACCCTGACTGTATTCGCTCAGGTCGTTGTCCCGGAAAAGCGGATTCTGGTATTTTCAAAAACAGCGGGATTCCGGCACAGCTCAATTCCTGCGGGACAAACTGCATTGATAAAACTGGGTAAGGACGTAGGCTTTACTGCTGATACAACTGAAAACGCCGCATTATTTACAACTAAAAATTTAAAACGTTACAGCGCCGTAGTATTCCTGAATACGACTGGGAATGTACTTAATGACGCTCAGCAGGAGGCTTTTGAAAACTATATTCAGGCCGGTGGAGGTTATGTAGGTATTCACGCTGCGACAGACACTGAATACGATTGGCCCTGGTACAATCAACTTTCTGGTGCTTATTTCGCCAGCCATCCTGGCAATCCTAACGTGCAGGAAGGTGAGGCTTTTGTTGTCAATGACAAACACCCATCTATGGATGGTTTTCCAAAAAAATGGAAAATCAAAGATGAGTTTTATGACTTCAAAAATTTCAACAAGAAAGTGACTGTTCTGGTTAAAATTGATGAGAAGTCATACAAAGACGGAAAAATGGGTGATGATCACCCGATGTCCTGGTACCATGAGTATGATGGTGGAAAATCTTTTTACACTAGTTTTGGGCATGAAGATGCTACTTTCGTTGACCCGGTATTTGTGAAACACCTTACCGGCGGACTTCAATATGTAATGGCTACACAGCTCGACTACAGCAAGGCACGTCCGGAAGAAAACCGTTTTACAAAAACTGTACTGGCATCTAAATTAGACGAACCTACCGAACTGGCAGTATTAGACGATCATCGCGTGTTAGTTACTGAACGTAAAGGAAAAGTTAAACTTTACAATCCGAAAACAGGCAAAATTAAACTCGTTGCAGACGTGCCTGTTTACAGCAAACAGGAATATGGCTTGATGGGTATGAATATCGACCCGAACTTCAATACAAACAAGCTAGTATATCTGTATTACTCTCCGCCTTCGACGGAAAAGGATACTGCTCAGCATCTGTCCCGATTCAAGTACGACGACGTAAGGGATACACTGCTGTTGTCTACCGAGGAGGTGTTCCTGACAGTTCCTGTAAAGAGAACTGACTGCTGCCACACTGGTGGTTCCATAGAATGGGACAGCAAAGGAAATCTGTATCTGTCAACCGGTGATGATATCAACCCATTCCAGTCAGACGGATACGGACCGCTTGATGGCCGCCCCGGCAGAGCAGGATGGGATGGTCGTAATACATCTTCAAATACCAATTCTTTAAGAGGTAAGATTTTGCGTATTAAACCACGCTATGGCGATCGCAGAGCCAATATGCCTGGTGGCACCAACCTTTATGATATACCCGAAGGAAATTTGTTTCCTCCCGGCAATCCCAAAGCGCGCCCTGAGATATATGTGATGGGAACGCGTAACCCCTACCGTATATCTATTGACCAACGTACCGGATTTTTGTATTGGGGCGATGTAGGTCCTGACGCCTCTAACGATAGTCCAACTCGCGGACCTCGCGGGTACGACGAAGTGAATCAGGCAAGAAAAGCAGGATACTTCGGATATCCGATGTTTATTGCTGATAACAAACCTTACATTGAATACGATTTCGAGACCAAAGTTTCCGGAAAACCTTTCGATCCGGCTAAACCTGTGAATGATTCTCCGCATAATACCGGACTACGTGAGTTGCCACCGGCACAGCCTGCATTTATCTATTACCCATATGCTGACTCACCAGACTTCGGTGCGATCGTAGGCAAAGGTGGCCGTAACGCCATGGCCGGGCCGATTTACTACGCCGATGATTTTAAAAACACGAATATCAAATTCCCCGAATACTATGATGGCAAGTTCTTCTCCTATGACTGGATCAGAGATTACATCAATCTGGTAACGATGAATAAAGAGGGCGATTTGGTTAGCATTGAGCGTTTCATGCCCAATAGCAAATTCAGCCATCCTATTGATATGC
>DASYHR010000392.1:0-3991 GCA_035998385.1 Dyadobacter sp.
CGAAATCTCACCATTATAAAGGAAGCGTTGCGTCTCATCAAGCAAAATCACAATGTTGAAATTGTGATTGATGACATTCCTCTGGATGATAAAAAGGTATTTGAATTGTTTCAACGCGGAGAAACAAATGCGATTTTTCAGTTTGAATCCGACGGGATGAAGAAACATATGCGGGATCTCATACCCGACCGTTTTGAACACCTTATCGCCATGAACGCCTTGTATCGTCCGGGGCCGATTGCGTACATTCCTAATTTTATCCGCAGGAAAAACGGACAGGAAGAGATCACTTACGATCTTCCTGAGTTGGAGGAATACCTGGCAGACACATATGGAATTACTGTGTATCAGGAACAGGTAATGCTTTTGTCGCAGAAACTGGGAGGCTTCACCAAAGGACAGGCCGATACGCTGCGAAAGGCGATGGGAAAAAAACAGATTGAAACCCTGAACAAAATGAAAGGGGATTTCATGAAAGGAGGAGGAGAAAAAGGTTTGGACCTCAAAAAGCTTGAGAAAATCTGGACTGACTGGGAAGCATTTGCATCCTATGCCTTTAACAAATCACACTCGACCTGTTACGCTTTTGTAGCTTATCAAACCGCCTATTTGAAAGCACATTATACTGCGGAATATATGTCTGCAGTACTGACCAGTTCGCTGGGTAACATTGAGAAGATCACCTTCTTTATGGAGGAATGTAAAGCGCAGGGACTAAAGGTTCTCGGTCCGGATGTGAATGAGTCAGACCGCCAGTTTAATGCCAATAGCAAAGGAGAAATACGTTTCGGTTTGGCGGGTGTGAAAGGTAGCGGTGATGCTGCAGTAGAAGCGATTATAGAAGAAAGAACTAACGGAGGCCCGTTTAAAGACATCTTTGATTTTATTATTCGAGTTAACCTTCGAACTGTCAATAAAAAGACGATTGAAAGCCTGGCCTATGCAGGCGGTTTCGATTGTTTTCCTGAATACCATAGAGCTCAGTATTTTGCTTCTGAACAAGGTGAAAATGGTACGTTCATTGAAAGGCTTATCCGATACGCGAACAACTATCACGCGGAAAAAGCATCGGCTCAGTCTTCGCTTTTTGGTGCGTTTGGCGGAAATGATATGCTGATGAGCAAACCGAAGGCGGCCGATATTATTGAGTGGGGTGACCTGGAAAGACTTCGTCTGGAACAGGACGTGGTGGGTTTCTATATTTCAGGGCATCCTCTTGACACATTCCGAATTGAATTGGACAATTTTTGCACATGTACAACGGATCAGGTGATGTTTATTCCTGAAGGGGAAAAGCGCCCCAAACACTTTGACAAAGAAATGTCCATAGGTGGCATCGTAACCAGTGCCATCGAGCGAATGTCCCGTAATGGGAACACTTTTATGATCTTTAAGATCGAAGACTACAAAAGCTCTATCGAATTGCTTTTAGGTGGTGAAGACTACATCAGGTTTAAGAACTACCTGCAGGTTGGTCATTTTCTTTATATCAAGGGAAAAATTCAGAACCGTTGGAAGCAGGAAGATCAGTTTGAATTTAAGATCATGAACATCCAGCTTTTAACAGAAATCAGAGAGAAAATGTGTAAGAAAATAAGGATTAATCTGCCGCTTGATTTTATCGATGAAAAGTCCATCATGATTCTCAACGAAACGTTTGGAGCCAATCCCGGAGGATGTTCTGTCAACATGACAGTTACGGACCCCGAAACACGCCTGGAAGTGGAAATGTTGTCACGCGCTTACCGTGTCGCTCCGTCCAATGAGTTTTTTGCAGCACTGAACAGGATGGACGGAGTCAAATTCTTTCTTAATTAAATACTGTTTCATTTCAAAGCTGAAAACAGCAGTGACATTTTAGTACTCCGGCTTGAATTGGCACGGAACTTTTAATATCTCATATTGATTATCCAATCAGATTAATAAAAAACTTAGACAAAATTTGAAATGGGAAAAGCACTCGAAATTACCGATAGCACCTTTGAAGAATTGATCCAAAGCGATAAACCTGTACTTGTAGATTTCTGGGCAGAATGGTGCGGGCCTTGTAAAATGATCGGACCGGTTGTAGAGCAATTGGCTGGCGAATATGAAGGCAAAGCTGTAATTGGTAAAATGGACGTGGATATGAATTCATCTGTTCCGGCTAAATTCGGTATCCGTAGTATACCAACTTTGATGATCTTCAAAAATGGTCAATTGGTTGATAAGGTAGTTGGTGTTGTGCCAAAAACTACATTGGAAGATAAATTGAATGCACAAATAGAAGCTGCAGTATAATTCAGTTTTCTACAGATATATAAAACAAAAACGGAGCTCCAAAGGCTCCGTTTTTGTTTTATATGAATTCATGAAACTTACTCCGATCGCAAAGACTTAACCGGATCATTGAGTGCTGCTTTCAGAGATTCATAACCAGCAGTCACTGCTGCGACCACAAAGGTGATCAGAATCGCGATTGTCATGATATCGGCACCAATTGGAATGCGGTATTCATAGTCCTGCAACCAGGCATGCATCACGTACCAGCCCAATGGAGCTGCCAACGCAAAGGCTATCACTATCAGCAACGCAATCTCCTTTCCAAATATACCGAGAATACTTCCCAGGCTGGCCCCCAAAACTTTACGTACACCGATTTCCTTTGTCTTTTGCGAAGCCATAAATTTAACCAAACCGTATAGTCCAAGGCAACCAATAAAAATTGAAATCATCGAGAATACCCGTATGAGTTTCAGCATAATGTTTTCGAGCTCATAACTTTTGGCTATCTGCTCATCCATAAATGTTTGCTCGTACAAGTAGTCAGGAAAGTATTCATTCCAAAGCTTCTCTACACTTTTCATTGTTGCATGTAAATTTGTAGAATTCAGTTGGATAGCACAGCGGTAGTTGTTTTTATTGTATGTAAATATCGAAATCGGATCAATTCCGCTTTGGAAGGAAGCATTGTTCCAATTTTTAAGTACTCCGGTAATAGGCGCACTCACACCCCAAATTTTCAGATTTTTCCCGATCACATCCTGTGGATTTTTAAAACCCAGCTTTTCAACCACTTTTTCGTTTACCAAATAACCTCTGATGGTATCGCTTACTGGTACATTCTGACCTGCCACCAGCGTAAGACCGAAGGTTTTTACATAATGATGATCGGCAGTTTTAGTATTGATCTGCCATAGCTCATCCTTTTGACGTGTATCAAAAGTTACGTTATTCGTATTGTTAGATGTTGTCGTTGGCAAAAACATACAGAAGGAAGCTTCTGAAACACCAGGGATTTCCAACAATCTTTGACGGAAGGTGGATTGATTAATTTTGTCTGGTGTAGGAATCTGGATGCTTGCTATTCCTTTGGTTTCGTATCCCACTGAACTTGACAGCATGTAGTTGACCTGGTTGTTTACCACCAGAGTACAAATTACAAGAAGCTGGATCAATACAAACTGAAAAACAATAAGTCCTCTTCTTAGTGAAATGCCCCCGATGTGGCTGGTTGTAACATTACCTTTTAAAGCAAGAACCGGTCGGAATCCTGCCAGTATTGTGCCAGGGTAAGTCCCCGCTAATGCTACTACGACTACGAAGAGGGAAGCCAAAAATGTCCAAAGCAACGGATCGCTCCAAATGACTTCCTTGGGCCAGGAGCCGGGGCGATCGAGCCACTGCGTGATATTAGGCAGCATAAAAGAAGCAATGATGAAGCCTAAGGTCATGGCCGAGAGCGTAATCAATGCAGTTTCAAGCAGAAATTGAAGAAATACCTGTCCTTTGGTACCACCCACAGCTTTGCGGACGCCTACCTCTTTCGACCTGCGAAGCGCCTGGGCAGTCGCCATATTGATAAAGTTGAAGCAGGCTGTCACAATCAGAAAAATACCTATGGCACTCATAATCCATATCCATTTCATTGGCATTGCTCCATAGTACGGAATTGAATGGTGCATATCTTTGTAAGGAATCAGGTTGTGCACATACGACTTGTAATCGTCCC
>DASYHR010000461.1:0-2627 GCA_035998385.1 Dyadobacter sp.
ATAGTCAAAATATAGTCCACATCCAAAATATCGCCATCCTCAAACCTGAAAATGATACGGTAATCAGGTGTTATCGTGACAGACCAGAAATCTGACAAATTTCCACTCAGTTTATGCATGCCCGATCCCATTTGCTGTATATCCTTCACAGAGCTAATCGCATCCAGCTGATCCAGAATCCTGTTAATTTTCCGCAGATAGGCAGGAGGCAATTTTGATCCGCTCCCTTCCGTATAATATTGTTCTAAACCCTTGTGCAGAAAATTTTTAATCATAAAATGTGTGTATCATATAATATTACACAATACACACAAAGATGTCAAAGCCTTTTTATTTTCATGTTTTCAAATGTAGCCTACGGTATTTTCAATCTGACCCGGTGTAAACATTTCTCCCTCAAAAAATACCAAAAATCGTTGCCCAGCCCTAACTTTACCCCAACTTGTGAATTATACCTTTTACCTATTCATTTAAACTTACCAAATGGAATACCGTATAGAAAAAGATACCATGGGAGAAGTGCAGGTTCCTGCACATGTATATTGGGGAGCTCAAACGCAACGCTCAATCCAAAATTTCCCTATTGCGCAGGATATCAATAAGATGCCGAAGGAAATTATCAAAGCATTCGCATATCTGAAAAAAGCAGCAGCCATTACAAACTATGAGGCTGGTGTGTTACCAAAGGGAAAAAGTGACCTGATTGGTGAAGTTTGTGACGAAATCCTGACCGACAAATTGGAAGACCAGTTTCCATTGGTAGTGTGGCAGACGGGCTCAGGAACGCAGTCGAACATGAACTGTAATGAAGTGATTGCCTACCGGGGACATGTGTTACAGGGAGGTGAGCTTTCGGATAAAACCAAAGTGCTTCATCCTAACGACGATGTCAATAAATCGCAATCGTCCAACGACACCTACCCTACTGCGATGCACATTGCTGCATATAAAATTTTGGTAGATGTTACCATTCCCGGAATCGTAAAATTGCGCGATACACTGAAAGCGAAAGCGGAGTCATTCCGTAATGTAGTGAAAATCGGCCGTACACACTTTATGGATGCTACACCGCTTACATTAGGTCAGGAATTTTCAGGATATGCATCTCAACTGGATCATGGTTTGAGAGCTGTTTACAACTCATTTGCACACCTTTCCGAACTGGCTTTGGGAGGAACAGCTGTAGGTACAGGCATCAATACGCCTGCCGGTTATTCAGAAAACGTAGCCAGGCATATTGCTCAGCTAACCGGACTTCCTTTTGTGACTGCTGAAAATAAATTTGAAGCTTTGGCAGCACACGATGCGATTGTGGAAGCTCACGGAGCGTTAAAAACTGTTGCCGTAAGTCTGATGAAAATCGGAAATGATATCCGCATGTTGTCTTCAGGACCTCGTTCCGGAATCGGCGAAATTTACATTCCGGATAACGAACCCGGAAGTTCTATCATGCCAGGTAAGGTAAATCCTACACAATGTGAAGCGATGACGATGGTGGCGGCCCAGGTAATGGGAAATGATGTTGCTATTGGTATCGGAGGTTCAAATGGTCATTTTGAATTGAACGTATTTAAGCCATTGATGGCTTACAACTTCCTTCACTCTGCCAGGCTGATCGGTGATGTTTGTGTTTCTTTCAATGACAACTGTGCAGTAGGAATCGAGCCTTTGCATGAAAATATCAAAAAACACGTCAACAACTCCCTGATGCTTGTTACGGCATTGAATACCAAAATCGGGTATTACAAAGCAGCTGAAATAGCACAGACCGCACACAAAAATGGCTCTACGCTGAAAGAGACTGCTGTCGCATTGGGTTATGTAACACCGGAAGAATTTGACGCCTGGGTAAAACCGGAAGATATGGTGGGTGATAATAATTTTTAATCCCTTACTATAATCAGCATTCAGGTCTCATGCACTTCGCATGGGACCTTTTTGTTTTCATCTGATCTCAGTTTAGGTTGATAATTGTCCTGATTTTATGAAAATACATTATCTTGGAGCAGCCATTTCTAATCTCAACAGGAGGTATTTTCATGAATGTACGGGAAGAGCTTCTTCAGGATCAGGTGCAATCGAAGGCGCGGGTAATGCAACTTGCTATAGTTGCCTCTGAGTCTGAGGAGGTACTGAGGGAGCTGATAGGATGTTTCATTTCCGGTGACAGTCGCCTTACACAGCGGGCGTCATGGAGTTTGAGCTGGGTTGCCAGGAAAAATCCGGCAATCATACAACCTTACATCGACATGATCGTTAAACAAGTATGTGCCCCCGAGGCACACGATGCTGTTGTCCGCAACGGTCTCAGGATTTTAGAAGATTTGGATATACCGGAGAAATTTCACGGCGAGGTATTGAACGCCTGCTTTGATTTTATCCACAAGAAACACACTGCAGTGGCGATAAAAGCCTTTTCTTTACATGTGATTTTCAATCTGTCGAAAATTTACCCTGAAATCCGCAATGAACTAAAACTGGTCATTCAGGAAAATATCGGGTTTGAAACAGCAGCATTTCGGTCAAGAGGTAACAAACTTTTGGCAAAACTTAAATAGGAATCCAATCAATCGACCCTCAACGTCCGTTGGATATACCCGGAAAAGACATCCGTATGAAAAACATAG
>DASYHR010000574.1:0-3413 GCA_035998385.1 Dyadobacter sp.
ACGTTTGCATAGCAAATATGCTCGGTTGTATCCACAACCAATTTACCGCTTATACATTTCATGTTAGATTACGTTTTTCGAAATGTTGTAGAATCCGGAGCTCCGTCTTCGTCACATAACCACTTCAATCCCAAGACACCCTAACAGGCAATGGATTTTAGATTGAAGACACAAGTATTAGCAAAATACTTTTTGGTTGACATTTATTTTGAGAATTAGACATTCATGATATAATTATGAACACGCTGCGCCATTCTGATACTGCTCACTTCCGGCCATACTCGTCATATAATAAACTATGCAGTCAGAAGTGCAGAAAAAGCTAACCAGTTTTTATGAAAATATAGAAAATGATCGATTGGAATACCCAAAATGTAGAAGAACTTCATCAGGCATTTAGACTAGAGTATCAGGCTCTTTATTGGAACCTTTGAAAGAATTTACAGATTCAGATTACAGTATATATACATTGTTGTCAAGAATTCTGACTTATTAAAATCAAATAACAAACCGGTTATAATATGATTAAAATACAAACCACGCTGACTGAATGCATGGGTACCTGATAACTTTGTACTCCCGAATGAACCGATTAAGTATTGCATGAATTTTCTCAGGAGCCTAAAGACAACAAAGTATTGCTGCATTTTTTTTGTCTTTCACATACTTAACCTTTCTGTAGATGCGCCGGATGCGCAGCCCATGTCTCTGGCAGAGGATCTGAGCTTTAATGATCAGGAAAGTTTAATAGAGTTTGTTACGGAGCATATTTTTGGTTTAGAAGACGTCTTTCCCGAAACCGATGATGATGACAACAATAGTCACAGCGAGGGACTTCATTCATTATGCCAGCCCATCAGTTCTTCGTTTAAATTCGAGAAAAACTGCTTTCAATTACGATCATCCAAATACCTCTGTCCTGCTGCATCAAAGAGTCCGCAACCGCCCATAGCCAGCACCAGTCCACCGCCTGAAATGCAATTGATTTAGCCCAAATCTAATTCAAAACAACATTAACAGCGTTTCTGAAAACAATGAAATTTCATATAATTGCCCTGCTTGCCGTGATCGGTTTTTCGTTCCGACAGGAAGCATGTTATGCGCAAAAAAACGAAGAAGACAGCCTGTATATCCAGGAGGTTGAAGAGTATTTGTACCCGGCGAAAGTGCTACATGCCGAACCACTATACATTGATCTTATACGCGATTTGGGAGCCCGGAAGGGAGAAAAAGAATGGAATGTGGGACTGGGTCTGAATGACCGCTACTCGCGTGATGAATATATAGCGCTGGTCGAATACGAATGGGCACCGATCAACCGTCTGGGACTCGAAGTCGAGTTGCCTTTCACCATTTATCCTTCAACGCCACGGCTGGATGGAGCGGGAGGATCTAAATTAAACGGCGTTAAAGTGGCCGGACAGTATTCGTTTCTGGTCTCGGAAAAGTTGAAAACAACCCTGGCTATCGGTTATTTACACGAATTTGAATTGCCCGTTTTCGCGGACTATGGGAGAAGAAAGTTCCTGAAAGGGAATGTTTACAACCCTTTTTTCATCGCTGCCAAACGCTGGGGTGGTAATTTTCACAGCTTATTGTATACTGGACCTGTTGCGCATCACGACTTTGCAACGGGTAATCTACACACTGTTTACCAGGCTAATACCAGCTTCCACTACATGATCCCAAAAACCCGCAATTTCATTGGTGTGGAATTCAACAAAGAGATTAACCACGGAGAGTTCGCGATGACTGTTCGTCCGCAAATGCGCGTGAGTGTTGCGGATAATCTGATCATAGGAATTGTAACAGGTATCCCTGTGGACAAAACGAATGAAAGGCTAAGTACTTTTTTGAGATTGATTTACGAGCCGGGGCATCGTATCCGAAACTGATAAAAGAAATCCGGATACGGTATATGCTACCAGACCCGACTCATATCGGCCACGGAGCAAATTTTCTTAAAATTCGGCTGCCACCTTATTTCTAAGATTCAGGATTTGATCTGTCAATTCATAACACTCCTGGTCGCTCATGTGCAAAATTGTATTTCTCACCTCATTGGTAACGACCTGATTGTCTTCGTCAAGGGCAGGACCCGCTCTTTTAACCCGTTCGCAAATTGACTCCCAGCGAGGAGCCAGGTCTTCGGAAAACATATTCGCCGGAATCACTCTGAAATAAGCATGCTGGGCCAACAGGTCAGATTTTACAGAATTGATACTTAACGACAGATTTTCCGCAAATTTCGACAGCTCATTATAAGCGAAAATATTGGAATGTCTCATAGAGGGGTTGGTAATGATAAATTGTGTATCAAATAACCAACTTTTTTAAAAATTATACAACTGATTAAATAACAAAACAGAATTTTAAAGTCTGACTACCAATCGGTTGAATACATTTGATAGAAAAATTTCTACAAGCCTGATTTCATATCTACGGGCACGAATATAACTGCGAACCCAATACTACATACGCATGTCAATATTAGCTAGTAAGTTTTCTACAAAACATACCTTGTAAGATCTCACACCTGGAAATCAGGCAATAAGTAAGTTTCCCAGATAAGTCAATGAGAAAGATCCAAAAACACACCTAAGAAAAAAAAAATTGAAAATATTTTCACGAGACCGATCCATAGGAAATATTTCGTCGTAAGTCACTGAACGTTGAGTAATGTCAGATAGGAGCCCCCGTTTTGTGGAGCTCTTATTTTTTTGTCCTCTGTAGAATGACATATGTTGGGCGAAGCAACTTTGTCTATCAATCAATCCTCAGATTCTCCCTCACTTTTTTGAAGTGTTTATTTGTTTTTCCTAACCGTTCAAATTCCAGCAGATCCCGGGAAACTACATCTTTGAATCTTTGCTTGTTTGGAAATTTCCTGCCTTTCAGCTTTTCAAATATCTTGTCCGCCTCGTTCAGGTCATTTGTCAACAAATGGAAGTAGGCGAGATTGGTGAGCATATACATATCATTGGGGTCTTTGCCAAGTCCCAGGGAAAGGCTTTTCCTGGCATCTTCGAATTGACCTGCACAGAGCTGGCTGAATGCAAGTTTGCTATAAATGTCTGTAGCTGTAACGCCGGAATGGAGCAGTTCTTTGTACGACTTAATCGCTCCCGGATAATCTTTGGTGATCATTTGGCCGGCCCCCAGTTCGGCAAGTCCCCGCGATTTATTGTCTTTGTAATCAGCTGTTAACAAGCCATCTTTTTCAGAGCAAACTTTTAGGGTGCTACGCAGCAAACTTGCTTTTTCAGATGGCGACAATGCGGCATATCGGGAAGGCAAATAATTGCTCTTTATTTGATTTCTGCTGCAGTCGCAGATCGTTTCTGTCTCGCTGTCAAGCATGCTGAACTCATTGAGACAATCTTTATAAATAGACTCCACGCTTTCAGCCGCCC
>DASYHR010000579.1:0-3595 GCA_035998385.1 Dyadobacter sp.
CAGAGCGATCTCTGCGGCCATTTTTTGTGGTAAACTACCTGATTCAGAACTGCTCTATATTTCCGAAAAAGAAGCTGCCCTCAATCTGTGCATTCTCGTCAGAGTCTGATCCGTGGACGGCATTGGATTCCATCGATTTGGCAAACAATTTCCTGATTGTCCCTTCATCTGCATTGGCAGGGTTGGTAGCGCCGATAAGTGTACGGAAATCAGCCACTGCATTTTCTTTTTCCAGAATCATGGGAATGATCGCACCGGACGACATATATGCACACAAACTGTTATAGAAGGGGCGTTCAGCATGTACCGCGTAAAATTGCCCTGCAAGCTCAGCACTCAGCTTCGTCTTTTTCAAAGCCACAATACGGAAGCCTGCTTCCTCAATCATTTTAATTATTGCTCCTGAATGTCCGTCAGCAACGGCATCCGGCTTAATCATTGTGAATGTTTTATTCGTTGGCATACTATTAGCAGAATTGATTTATCACAAACATACTATTTTTCAATTATATCCATGCCTGTTCTGTTGCTTAACCTTGAAGCTTGTAAAAACAAAGTAAAGAGATTAAGCCTTTAGTAATCAAGATTGAACAAATCCCAACAGTTTTGTTAATTTTGTGCCTTAATCTAAAAAGACAGAAGCTTTTTTCCCAACCAAAATATTGTGAGTCAAGTCATTGAAGAGTTAGTTTCCTTATTTTCTTCCCCTCAGAATATCATCATTACGATGCATAGAGACCCTGATGCCGATGCGCTGGGATCTTCTCTGGGGTGGGCGAGCTATTTAAAAAAGAGGGGACATGATGTGACTGTGATCAGTCCGACGGAATACGCTGCGAACCTTAGCTGGCTTCCTGGCATCGCCGATGTATTGATTTACGAAAAAGCGGGTGATCAGCGTGTCTGTAAAACAAAAATAGATCAGGCTTCATTAATATGCTGCCTGGACTTCTCTGTTCTTTCACGTTTGAAAGACCTGGGTAAAGTGGTGCAGGATGCAAAGGCAGATAAGCTGATGATTGATCATCACCTGGAGCCCGAACATTTTGCCAAATATATGATCTGGGATACCAATGCAGCTGCTACAGCTCAACTTGTGTATCGGGTGATCAGACAACTTGAACCTGAACGCTCAGTTCACGAGCTGATCGACATACCTATGGCAGAATGCCTTTACGCTGGCATTATGACTGATACCGGCTCTTTTCGCCACGCGAACGTAACACCGGAAGTGCATCTTGCCGTGGCGGACCTTATGCAGACAGGGTTTGACACCGCGAGAGTTCACCGACTGATTTACGACAATGCTCCTTTATCCAGGCTGCAATTCCTTGGCTATGTACTCTCTCAGAAGCTTATCGTTATTCCGGAATTCAGAACGGCCTACATGGTACTGACAGATGCTGAATTGATTCGTTTCAATTCCAGCGCGGGAGAAACTGAAGGTATTGTTAATTACGGTCTTCAGGTAGAAAACGTTGTGATGTCGGCCCTGTTTATAGAAAGGAAAGGAGAGGTGAAAATTTCCTTCCGGTCTGTGGGTGATTTTTCTGTACGTGATCTTGCAAGCAGCCATTTCAGCGGCGGGGGGCACAAAAATGCTTCAGGTGGAAGATCAGACACTTCTGTTAAAGACACGGTTGATAAATTTTTATCGGTTTTACCTTCTTATAAAGAATCCTTACTCAGTGTAGACTAAGGCAACATTTTATACATATTCAACTCCATATTTTTTTTTAATTTAGAACTATCCAATGAATCTTAGAACTATCGGTTATGCAGTAGGCATAGCTATCCTGGGAGCGGCTTGCAACCAACATCGCACACAGGTTACAGACACCGGGCTTAAATATCAGATGTTTGAACATGATGATAAAGCAAGAAAAGCAAAGCTTGGTGATATCATGTCATTCCATCTTGTCTTAAAAAACGGCGCAGACTCTACGCTTCGTAACACGTACGAGCAAGGAACTCCTATCAAAATGGTACTTCAGGCTCCTCCTTTCAAAGGAAGTTTTGAAGAAGGCTTGGCTATGCTGGCAACCGGCGATAGTGCAAAGTTTATGATCAGTGCAGATACTTTGTTTGCAAAGATGATGCAACCATTGCCTCCGATGATCAAAAAAGGTTCTGAACTGAGCTTTACTGTGAAGGTGATCAGTGTACTGACTACTGAAGAATTCCAAAAAGAACAAGCAGAGTCAGGTTCAAAACAAAAGGACGTTGACGCGAAAGTGATAGAAGAATATTTGACGAAAAATAACCTGAAAGCCAAAGCGCAGAAAACTGCTTCCGGCCTGGTTTATATTCCTGAAGTTGAAGGAACTGGTCCTAACCCTGTTGCCGGTGATAATGTAAAAGCACATTACACGGGAAAATTGTTGACTGAAAAAGAATTCGATTCTTCAAAAGGAAGAGAGCCTCTTCAGTTGACGCTTGGAGCTGGAATGGTTATCCCAGGCTGGGAAGAAGGATTAATGTTGATGAAGAAAGGATCGAAGGGAATTCTGATCATTCCCTCAGGATTGGCTTACGGACAAGAAGCTACAGGTCCGATACCTGCAAATTCAGTATTGAAATTTGACATGGAATTGCTGGACGTAACAAAAGGACAAGCTCCTGCTGCTACACCTCCAACCAGATAACCGTCATATAGCTCAGACAAAATTCAACGGCTACTCCACAAGAGTAGTCGTTTTTTTGTAAAATGCATGCTCATAAATTTAAACAACCTATGAAGCTTTGTTTCGCCACGAATAATATCAATAAGTTGAGAGAGGTTCAGGCTATGCTTGGAGATCAGTTTTCAATTGTAACACTGGAAGAAATAGGATGCACGGATGATATTCCGGAGACGAAGGAAACTATTGCCGAAAATTCTGCACAGAAAGCAGCATATATCTGGGACCATTACGGGATCAATTGTTTCTCGGATGATACGGGTCTTGAGGTACATGCACTGTCGGGTGAGCCGGGCGTATTTTCCGCACGCTATGCGGGACCCCAGAGGAATGCCGACGACAATATGAATCTCTTGCTGGATAAACTGGCTGAGGAGAACAACCGCAGTGCACAGTTTAAGACTGTAATCACGCTTGTAATTGATGGCATATATCAGCAGTTTGAGGGTATTGTAACCGGGCACATTATTCATGAGAAAAGAGGAGACGAAGGATTCGGATATGATCCTGTTTTCATCCCCGAAGACCATTCCAGAACGTTTGCAGAAATGACGATCACAGAGAAAGCACAACTAAGCCACCGCGCCCGAGCCTTCAAAAAACTCACTGAGTATTTAAAAAACAACTGACCGCTTTTTAACTAAAATCTATCCGAAACCTATGTCCAGTTTCAATTCAGAAAATTACCGTATTGATGGCACTCAAAAATTTGAAATTAAAAAAGCCAAAACGCGCACTAAGGATATTTACGATAACAAACAGGAGTATGAAGCCATGCTGACAGAATCTGCGAAGGATCTGGATGAGCTTCAAACCATGATGTATGCCCACAACAGATATGGTCTTCTGGTTATTTTTCAGGCAATGGATGCGGCTGGAAAAGACGGAACAATAAAACACGTGCTTTCAGGTGT
>DASYHR010000412.1:0-2805 GCA_035998385.1 Dyadobacter sp.
TCAACTACCGTTTTCCCGTCCTTTGGCATAATCCATTCAGGCGATGTAAGCAATTGAAGCTGACCTGCTTTTTCAAGCTGTCGGATCTGTTCGGCGGAAGGCTGCTTTGGAGAACCCATACTTTTCCAAACCTCGTAGGAATTGCTGTTTTCCTTATCAATCCGGTAATGGTATAACATCATTTTCTGCGCCGGTAAGCCCTGAACCGAAACCTTTACCGTCGCATCAGGTGCAGGCACGTTGTCGTCGTGGTAATTCCATACCATCACGGCTGCGGAGGTCTGGCTTTTGGAAGCCAGACCGTTTATATCCGCCTCACCTCTAACACTCTCATCTCTAACCTTCTTGTAATCGTACGCCAGATTCTGCTTCACATCCACCCGGTTTCCTTCCATCATACCAAACATCCTGAATACGTTTAATACAGGTTTGTCAACACCATTGGTAGCCAGATCGCGGAAACCACGGAACCAGGCCTGATCTTCGAACTCAAACGACCAGCTCACTGCTCCCAGCAAATTGACGCCACGCGCTTCAGCCAATTCATATTTACGGGCAAATGAAGCAGCGGTGTAACTTGAATACATCGTGCCATTTCTATAAGCATTCTGCGGACTCACATCTTCCGAGCAGGCTGCGCAACCTTCCGGATCCGATTCACCGATAATGATCGGCAACTTTTTGAGCGTCGGATATGAGGCTACAATTTCAAACCCCTTATCCAGATCGCGCAGCTGCGTTCCCATGTTCATCTGTACATGACCATCCACAAGTTTCGGAGCACCTTTGGCATGGTAGGTAATCACATCAATAGGTGAACCGATTTTCCCAGTTGCATAGTTTTTCCCTTTTGTAACGTGGTCAAAAAACGCTTTCATCCACACCCTCGACTTGTCCCAACCCGGCCCTGTTACTTCCGGACCTCCCACTTTGGCAGTTGGTAAAGCACGTTTGACGGCATCAGCGGTATAGTCATACAGTTTGATATACTCCTCCATTGTTCCTTTCCAGTAACTGATGTTCGGCTCGTTCCAAAGTTCCCAATACCAGCTTTCGACTTCCTTCTTTCCATAACGTGCTACCGAATGTTTCACCCACTGGTATACCAGTTCAGCCCACTTGTTGTAATCCTTCGGAGGATAAGCCCAACCCAGGTAAATGTCGTTGTAATCGTCTCCAGGTTTCCAGTGGTGACGGTATGGATCGGGTTTGGTCGAAAGTGCCTGGGGCATAAAGCCAACCTGCGCAATGGGCTTCATACCCCTTTCAATATAGGTATCAAATATCTTGTCAACGATCGTCCAGTCATAGACCGGATTTCCCTGCTCATCTTCCGTATAGGCATTCGTAGAACCCCATTTAAGTGCCGCTTCGCCGTCGCCGGTTACCAGCAAACTATGTGCTCTCACATACACAGGCACCTTACTGAATTGCGAAATTTCGGTCAGCAGCTTTTTACCGTCTTTCATATAGGTATAATTTGGCTCGTCATAACCAAAAAATGCCCATATCGGCTTCATGGGTACCTTCACCGTATTCAGATTTACATCAATATTGACCGGCGTCTGCTGCCCGAAGGAAGGAGCGGCTAATGCTGTACAAACAGCAGCATGCAACAGGAGTGATTTTGTTTTTTTCAGAAACATCAGATATGATTTTAGTCGGTTTGATTATTTGTTCCAGGTAACTCTTAGCAGCGAAACACCCTGCGCAGGCATCTCAAACTTGATATTGCCTTGTCCGTTCTTCACATCTACCCATTGCGGAGATGAGATCATTTCCAGATTGCCGGATTCTTCCAGGCGTTTGTATTGGGCGTTGGTCACCTGTTGCGGCGCGCCCATTTCGCGCCATGTTGTAAAAGAGTTGCTGTGCGTCTCATCGATTCTGTAATGATGTACCAATACACGCGAAACCGGTACACCTTTCAGTGCAAGCGCGATTTGCGCAGGACTGATTTCTATATCCTCATCGTTGTAATTCCAGATCATCACAGATGCCGAGTTGCCATCGCGGGAGGCCATCGCGTTGATATCTGAAGTCCCTGAAACGCCGGTTTGCATAATCTTCTCAGCATTGTATCCGTTTGCTTTATTTACGGAAACACGGTCACCGGTCATCATCCCGAGCATCCGTAGTACGTTCAGCACAGGCTTGGCAACACCGTGCGTGGCGAATGAACGGAATCCGTCAAACCAAGGCTGACCGGGGAATGTGAAAGTCCAGCTTACTGCGCCTTCGAGGTTGATGTTGTGCTTGTCTGCCAGCTCATATTTCCGGGCGAAAGAAGCGGCGAAGTAGCTTGAAAACAACGTTCCGTTTCTATAAGCCATATTGGAATAACCCGAACTTGACGAGCAGGCAGCGCAACCCTCAGGATCCGACTCGCCGATAATGACAGGTAGTTTGGCAAACTCAGGAAATGATTTAATAATCTTGAATGAAGCATCAATTTGTTTTAAATGCGTCGAAAGCCCCATTTGTACATGTCCTGCATCGGTCACTTTGGGTGCTCCTTTAGCATGAAATCCAAGGAAATCGATCTGCGTACCTTTTTTGCCATTGGCGAAGTTTTTACCGCTGCGGCAATGCTCCAGAAAGTCGGTCAGGAACCGGCTCTGTCTTTCGGAAAGTCCGCCGGTCACATTCGGTCCGCCCACACGGGCTGACGGCAAAGCACGTTTTACCGCCTTAGCTGTATAGTCATACAGTTTAAAATACTCTTCATCCGTACCTGCCCAGTAACCGGCATCCGGTTCATTCCAGAGCTGCCACCACCAGGTTTCCACTTCCTTTGCTCCATAT
>DASYHR010000683.1:0-6807 GCA_035998385.1 Dyadobacter sp.
TAAAACGTACAATGGATTTCTCGTTCGTTTCTCTTGTTTTCATACTTGGCTTACTGGCTGTTGCAGGTTGTTCGGATAATAGCAAACCACCGGAAGATGTTCTTTCGCAAGAAGAAATGGCGGCTATTCTGACAGATATTCATATTGCTGAGGCAAGAATAACCAAGCTCCAGCTCAGATCATCGGATTCTTCTCTGATGGTTTTTGATACACTGAAAAAACAGATCTGGAATAAACATAAGGTGGATACACTGGCTTACCGGATTAGTTATGATTACTACATGACTAACCCGAGGCAAATGTCCGGGATCTATGAAAAGGTGAATAAGAAAATCGAAGCCCGGGAAAAGGACAAGAATATCAAACCCTGAACACGTAATCTACGTTTGTCGGACCAGAACTTAACATTATAAGCTGTGAACAATAGTATTGTTGTTATTCCAACATACAACGAAATCGAAAATATTGAAGCGATTATTCGTAAGGTATTTACCCTCGGACACCCTTTTGACGTACTGATCATCGACGATGGTTCACCCGATGGCACGGCTGTAGAGGTGAAAAAACTGATGCTGGAATTTCCTGCGTCGCTCCATATGGTTGAACGTAAAGGAAAACTGGGTTTGGGAACAGCTTACATTCACGGTTTCAAATGGGCGCTTGCCAAAGGATATGATTACATATTCGAAATGGACGCCGATTTTTCACATCCTCCCGAAGACCTGATACGCCTGTACAATGCCTGCGCTGTTGAAAAACATGACGTAGCTATAGGCTCCAGATATATAACTGGCGTAAATGTGGTAAACTGGCCGATCAACCGCGTTTTGATGTCCTACTTTGCAGGATATTATGTAAGAATGATCACAGGAATGACCATTATGGATCCGACTGCCGGATTTATTTGCTACACCCGCAGGGTTCTTGAAACGATTAATCTGGATAGCATCCGCTTCATTGGCTACGCATTTCAGATTGAGATGAAATTTAACTCCTGGAAGTACGGTTTCAGCATTACTGAGGTGCCTATTATTTTTACAGACAGGACAAAAGGAGCTTCTAAAATGTCGAGAGGGATATTTAAAGAAGCTATTCTGGGCGTGATAAGCCTGAAAATAAATAGCTTCTTTAAAAGATATATTCCTAATACCCCAGTTCAGAAATAGCCAGCCAGCTCATAAGACCGGTAGAAATTTCCAGCGCCGACTCATCGATGTCGAAGGTAGGCGTGTGCACACCGGAAATAATGCCACGTGCTTCGTTGCGTGTTCCCAGGCGGTAAAAGCACGAGTCCACAACCTGGGAGTAGAAAGCGAAATCTTCTCCCGCCATCCAAAGGTCTAGGTCTACGATATTTTCTTCACCCATATATTGGGTAGCCGCTGTACGGGTCCGGCGCGTAAGTTCCGGATGATTTTTGAGGAATGGATAACCTTTCACAACATCAAACTGGCAGGACCCTCCCATTGATTCGGCAATGCCTTCCGCCAATTTTTTCATTCTTTTAAGGCCGTCTTCCCGCCATTCTTCGTCCATACATCTCCACGTGCCCTGGATAGTTACTTCATTGGGAATTACATTTGTAACGCCGTCTGCTATAAATCTGCCGAAAGACAATACCGCAGGATTCGCCGGATTTCTGTTGCGGCTGATGATCTGCTGCAGAGCAACGATAATATGCGATGCCATCAGAATAGGATCCACCAACTGATGAGGAGCTGCAGCGTGTCCACCCTTGCCTTTTACAGTAAGATAAAGTTCGTCGGTACTGGCCATATACATGCCCTCACGAAAACCGATCTTCCCAACCGGCACATTTGGCGCCACATGTTGTCCGATCATACTGGCTGGTCTTGGGTTTTCAAGAACACCCTCTTTGATCATAATGGAAGCACCACCCGGCGCTTTTTCTTCCGCAGGCTGAAAAACAAGTTTGATACTCCCGTCGAATTCATCCCTGAGTTGCTGTAAAATGGCTGCGGTACCAAGTAAGCTGGAGGTGTGTACATCGTGTCCGCAAGCATGCATCACGCCCGGAACTGTTGATTTGTAGGGTACGTCGTTTGCTTCAAGAATGGGTAGAGCATCCATGTCGGCACGAAGTCCTACAACCCGTGACTCAGGATTTTTTCCTTCAATGATGGCGACCACACCAGTTCCGGCAAAGCCTTCCTGTGGATTCAGTCCGATCGCTCTCAGCTGATCCGCCACATACTGAGCAGTTTTGAACTCTTCAAACGATAATTCCGGATGGCTGTGCAGATGGTGACGATGTGCAAGTACACGGTCGGCCTGTTGACGGGCCAGTTGTTTTATTTTTTCCTGAAGCTGTGACATAAGTACAAAAACGGTGTAACATAGCGGTAGGAACCGACTTCAGCAAAGGTACAAATAATTAAGGATCGGGCAGGGTGCTACGGGCATAACGACTTTGAATTATACCATTTGCGAAGAAGGCACGTTTCTTTGAATGTTCTTCCGAGAAAAAAGGTAATTTTGAACCGATATATCATTAAGACAACACAAAATGGATCATAAGGAGTTTTTACAATCGCTGGTTTGTCCACTTACCGGCGGCACACTAACTATAGCAGAAGACGGCAAAACACTCACCAGCAAAGATGGTGTTGTTTATGAAGTGAATGAAAATGGAATTGTTAACATGCTCTATCCCAAGGAGCTACTTCCGGGAGATGCGAGAGAACAATTTCTTTATGACCAGGCGTTTTTACGCTATGACAAAGGTGTTTCGTGGGTTTTTGAAACACTGAATCACTCCGATGAAGCAGCAACAAGAGAGTTTATGATAGACCTCATGGAGCTGAAGCCGGGAATGAAGGCACTTGAAGTTGGTGCCGGTACCGGAAAAGATTCTGCATTGATCCTGAACCGGGTAAGACCTGGCGGAACAGCAGTTCTGTCTGATTTGTCTCCAAATATGCTGAAACTGGCGCAAGACAAACTTGCTGCAGACGATGTAAACGTACATTATTTCCTGGGGAACGGATCTTATCTTCCTTTTGCTGATGATACATTCGATGCCGTGTTCCATTTCGGAGGAATCAATACTTTTTCAGAAAGAAAGAGAGCATTTGATGAATTAACCCGCGTTGTGAAACCAGGCGGAAAGGTTGTTGTAGGAGATGAAAGTGTTGCTCCATGGTTGAGAAATACACCAAGCTATGCTACTTTGTTGAAAGCGAATCCACTCTTCCGTGCGGAGGTTCCTATTGAAGATGTTCCTGCGAACGTTGAAGATCTGAAACTTCACTACATTTTTGGTAATGCTTTTTATGTACTTGAATACCGTGTAACGGCGAAGGCTCCTGAAGTTGATATTGATCTGCCAATTCCTGGTAAAGACTTTGTTGATAACTGGAGACTGCGCGCTGAAAAAGCAGTGGACTAAGCTGTCTTAAATTGAGATGGCAGTGTTGGTGGTAAGTACGAAATAAAAAGAAACTACAATGTGGGTTAAAAAAGGAGTCATATACAAACCAGACGGAACGCTGGCGCATAGCCTCACGCATGCACAGGTACCGTTTGCATATAAACACAAAGATTTTTTACGGATTTACTTTTCATCCCGTGATGCGAGTGGCCAGTCGAGGCCGACGTTTCTGGATGTAGATTATGACGACCCGAAAAAAATACTTTACATTCATGACAAGCCCATTCTCGAATTAGGCGGCCCTGGTGAGTATGATGAAACAGGTGCTATGCCATCGTGGTTCGTCGATATGCCGAATGGTGATATCTGGCTTTATTACACGGGCTGGAATAAAACCTGGAATTCGTACAGACTTTCTATGGGTCTTGCGGTAAGTCATGATGGCGGAATTTCTTTCAAAAAGATGTTTGCTGGTCCTATCATGGATCGTAGCATTCAGAATCCACTTTGGGCTGCACAACCTTCTGTCCTGCGTGAAGATGATGGTACATGGAGAATGTGGTATATATCCGGACATAAGTGCGAGTATATCCACGATTATCCTGAGCCTTATTACAGAGGTCAGTCAGCTGTTTCAAAAGATGGAATTCATTGGGAGATCAGTGATGTACCTACACTTGATTTTGATGATTTCTTACATGCAGTAGGTCGTCCAAGCGTATTTAAAGAGGATGGTATCTATAAAATGTACTATTCTTACCGCCATACAAGAGATTACAGGACAGACCGTAATCAAAGTTACCGCCTTGGCTATGCTGAGTCAGTAGACGGAACAAACTGGGAGCGGAAAGATAATCTGGTTGGTATCGCCAAATCGGATAATCCTGAAGATTTCGACTACCAGATGATTGATTATGCCAATTACTACGAGCATAACGGTAAAAAATATTTGTTATACAATGGAAATGGCTTCGGGACAGCGGGCTTTGCTTATGCTGTCTGGGAAGATTAAAATATCACCATACGTACTGACTCACGTCATACCATGAACTTTTACCAGATGATAGTTTTGAATGTAAATTTCTTGCAAAAAAATTAATCATAAAATGAGTACACTTCGCGAACAGTTCAATGAAGACGGATATGTCATTCTCAGAAATTTTCTGGAGAAAGATCAGGTTAATTCCATTTACACAGAGGCACGCAAAATATTTGCCGCTCAGATTAAACGTGTTACCGGCAAGTCGGTTGATATAGATGATAAGGACGTGTTTGAAAATGCGATGTTTGAGTTCTTTGAAAAGGATTTTGATGCATTTGTAGGCACAGGTAAAACAGTACAACACAGCTTTTCACTGCATCGTCTGGGTCTGGATCCAAAAATTGAAGACCTGCTGAAACAAGTTGGTTTATCAAGTCCGGTGATCGGGGCTAGGGCAGCCATGCAGTTCAACAGCCGTTTTTTATCAAAAGATGGTAGTAAACACTGGAAGCTGGATGCGCATCAGGATTGGCGCACCGGCCAGGGCTCTCTGGACAGCGCGGTGATCTGGTTTCCTATGGTAGATGCAGGTGCTGAAATTGGCGCTTTGCAGGTAATACCAGGAAGTCATAAGTTTGGACTTCAGGCTTCAAGTGCTTCGGGTTACCAGGGCGGAATTACTTCTTCCTTAAAAGAGGAGGATTTCGTACAGACTGAATTTAAAGTAGGAGATATCCTGATTTTTTCTTCCTTCCTGATTCATCAGTCTGGTAATAACATTACTAATAATATCCGGTGGTCGGTGCAGTTGAGGTACAATAACCTGGATGAGCCTACTTTTATTGAAAGAGGTTATCCGATGGCCTATATCTACAAGCCGGAAACGGAGCTTGTCACGCCCGACTTTCCTACCAAAGAGCAACTGGTAGAAGTTTACAGTTAAAATAATACGAATTAATATAAGCATCAGTCTGAAACAGGCTGGTGCTTTTTCTCTTTTATGAAAGTTTCAGTTTGTGTTCCAGCTTTTAACCATGAAAAGTACATCGGCCAGATGCTTGACGGGGCACTCATGCAGCAAACCGATTTTGATTTTGAAATCGTAATTGGCGACGATGCTTCTACGGAGAGTACCCAAAGCATTATCAAGGACTACATTAGCGCAAATCCGGGTCGTATACGTGCATTCCTTCATGCAGAAAATCAGGGGCCTTCTGAGCCCCGGGAATTTGCAGGAAGAAATAATGTACTGGGTTTATTAAAGGCTTGCAAAGGTGAATATGTAGCCATGTGTGAAGGCGACGATTACTGGACCGATCCGTTGAAACTTCAGAAACAGGTTGATTTTCTGGATACCCATCCGGATTATGCAATTTGTCATCATAATGCTGAAGTGATTTATGAGGACGGCTCACCATGTCATTTTTTCAACAGCCCTGATCAGAAGCTGACTTCGACGATTGTTGATATACTGGAAGACCGATGGTTTATGGCTACAGCAAGCTGGATGTACAGGAATTATTTTTTACACAATGATTTTGCTGACTGGCATGCGAAGGCGGCTGCAGGGGATTGGGCGATCATGATTCAATTGGCGGTTCGCGGCAAAATTGGCTACATTCCTGAAGCAATGGGTATTTATCGTAAACACAGCGCAGGGCTAAGTCATGTACATGCAGATACGAACAGAAAGTTTTGGCAAAACAGGAAAGAGATGTTTGAGCATGTGAACCAATGGCTGAACTATCGGTACGATGAGACGATCAAAAAAACGGTAACAAGCTATGACGCCCGCCTCTCAGAACTCGACAAAATTGGACGTTAAAATTAATAATCTTTAATTTGTACTGTTTTTACTGATTAACCTATATGAAGCTAAGCGTTGTAATACCAGCATATAACGAAGAAGAGTCGATATCAGATACGATAAGGTCGCTTTACGGCACCTTAAATAAGTACAATATACCTCATGAAATATGTGTCACCAACGATAATTCGAAGGACGGTACATTACGTGTATTGGACGAATTGTCTTTGACTATCCCTACTTTGACTTATTACACCAATACGGGTCCGAACGGATTCGGATATGCTGTGCGCTATGGGCTGGAAAGGTTTAAGGGCGATTGTGTAGCTGTGTTTATGGCTGATATGTCCGATGACCCGGAAGATCTGGTGAAATTCTACAACAAAATGCTGGAGGGAAATTATGATTGCGTATTCGGATCCCGCTGGGAAAAGGGAGGCAAGGTCGTTGATTATCCGGCTTTGAAAAAGGTGATCAACCGTGTTGCCAATATGATTGTCAAAATGGTAATGGGTATCAAATACAACGACACCACCAACGCCTTCAAATTATATAAGCGTGAAACCATTGAAGGAATAAAGCCGTTTCTAGCTCCGCACTTTAATCTTACCCTGGAATTACCTCTCA
>DASYHR010000732.1:0-4151 GCA_035998385.1 Dyadobacter sp.
AGGCGGCGTATCGAAATTCAGATAACCGGTAAACTCTTTTTCCAATAAATCACAAAACTGATCACGCCTTTGGTGGTAAATCTTCTGCGCCTTTTTGAGATGCCGCTGTATCTCTCCTTCGTGCAACAACTCGCCCATAGCCTGTTCCATCATCAAATCTCCTTGTCGGTCCACAATACGCCGGAGCTTGGCAAGTTCAGCAATGAAATTTTCGGGAGCAACGATGTACCCCGAGCGTAAGCCGGGAGCCAGTGCTTTACAGAATGATCCTATATACACCACCATCCCCGACGCGTCTGCGCTGGCAAGTGGCAGAAACGGACTACTGTCAAAATGAAAATCGTAGTCATGATCATCTTCAAGAATCACAAACCCGTACTCTACCGACAAATTCAGTAATTCGACCCGGCGTTCCGCGCTTAAAGTAACTGTTGTAGGGTAATGATGATGCGGCGTGAGGTACAACATCCGGATCGCTCTGGTTTCGCAGAGCTTTCTTACCGCCTCCACAGATATACCCTGTTGATCCACTGGTACCGACATAATGTGTGCTCCTGCCTGCTGAAAGATCATATTGGCAACATAATAGCTCAAAGTACCTACCACCACCGTATCACCTGGTTCCAAAAGTAAATTAGACGCCAGATAAATGCCCATTTGAATGCCTCTGGTAGTCATTACATTTTCCTTTGCTATATGTAATCCTCTTGTATTATTGAGGTAAGACGTAAGCTCCTGCCTGAAAAACGCATTGCCTTCTACATGCGAGTAGCCGAGATACTTACTGTTATTTTTTCTTCGGAGCACACTCGAGTAGGCTTTCGACAACTTATCCAGGGGCGCAATGCGTACGTCGGGCAGGCCATCTGTAAATTCAAGGTCTGTTTTTGATACCGCAACCGGCCTGTCGAGCAGCATACTCTTCCGGAATGTAAATCCGGTTTTTTTAGCATAATTTTTTGTCTCATTCTTCAGATTAACATCCGGAATGATCAGAGAACGGGATGTGACGAAGGTACCCCTATTCGGAAGCGTTTCGATCCACCCCTGCGCATCTACCTCATTATAAGCCGCCACAATTGTTTTACGATGCACCTGCAGCAATTCTGACAACTGTCTCGTTCCGGGTAATTTCACACCGGGTGCAAGCACGCCTCTTTGAATAGCAGCGATCATCGTACGGGCGATCTGCAGGTACACGGGCGTGTCTGACCGGCGTTCAATCTGAATCAGACTTTTGAAAGGAATATCAACCGGACTACTCATTATATCAAAACCGGATTACATTAACAGTCCGGCAAGATAATAGTTTTGTGACTGATAGCGGCTAGCAAGTAGCCAATAGCTTCTGGCTTTTTTGATTAATTCGAAACAATTGTAATGAAAAACATTTTACTCAAATCTACATTCGTACTTTCCCTTTTTGCCAATCAAATCACCCTCGCCCAGGATATCTCCCTGGACCCGGTTACAGTAACTTCATCCATGATTGAGAAGCGGGCATCAGAAACGGGACGGAATATTGCGGTGATTAAAGGTGATTATTTCAAAAACCTTCCTGTAAATAGTGTTGATGATCTGCTGCGGTATGTCCCTGGTGTAGAAATACAGGCTCGCGGATCGATGGGGTCTCAAAGTGATATTGTACTGCGCGGAGGAACATTCCAGCAGGTACTTGTCGTGGTGGACGGACTTCGTCTCAACGATCCCAACACCGGCCACTTCAGTAGCTACATTCCCATTGTTCCATCCGAAATCGAACGTATCGAGGTTTTGAAAGGTGCCTCCTCTGCTATCTACGGATCTGAAGCGGTGGGTGGCGTTATACACGTCATTACCAAAACATTTGCAGCAAGGCTTCAGGGAGAAGAACCCGTACCACGCACAACTGTTAATGCAGGCGTGTCGGCAGGTCAGCACGGACTGTTGAATGCGAATGCAGGTATTTTTACTCAAAAAAACAAACTTGCCTTTTCCGCAGGATTACTCTCCAATAATGCTAACGGAGCTCCGCTACGAGGGACGAAAGGTTATTTCAATAACAATACGGCATCCATTTCGGCACAATATGCGATCTCTGATGCATGGAATATTGCTGTAAGAAGCTCATACGACCATCGTGATTTCGCAGCTCAAAACTTCTACACTACTTCTGTAGCCGACACCGCCAATGAACAGGTTAAAACATCATGGAACCATATCAAAGTGGGTTACAAACGTGGTAAGTCTGCATTTTCATTAGACGGAGGGTACAAATATGTGAGCGATCAGTTCGCCTTCAATTCTGTGTCTATCGGAAACGTCAGCAAATCAGAATTGTGGCAGGGACTCATGACCTGGCAGTACGCATTTTCAAACCAAACCGAACTCGTAACAGGAATCAATTACCAAAACAAAAGTATATCTTCTAATGACCGTGGGGAACATGCCATCCATCAACTTGCACCATTTATTACTTTGTCGCAACATCTGGGAAAATACTTCGCACTAAGTCCCGCTATCCGGTTCGACTGGCGTGACGGAATCGGCACCGAAGTCGTACCTCAGGTAAGTATATCTTACAAAAAAGATATTTTGCAGTTGAGAGGCAGTGCTGGTAAGACGATTCGCGATGCTGATTTTACAGAACGATTCAACAACTACAATAAACCTGTAGTAACAAGTGGAAACCGTATAGGGAATCCTGATCTGAAAGCAGAGAGGTCGTTCAGCTATGAAGCCGGCGCAGATTTGTTACTTCCGGATCTGAAATTGTCAGGTACATTTTTTCAGCGCCGCCAAAAGGATCTGATTGACTATACAACCACCCCTTATGCCAACATGCCGAGAAAAGAGAACCTTGTAGCAACAGGCACCTATGCGCTGGCAGGAAATGTGGCTGAAGTGAATGTGACAGGGTTTGAGTTTGATGTACAGTATAATAAAGCATTGTCGGATCAGCAAAAAATATGGGTGACGGCCGGCCTTACACGATTAAACAGCAAAAGTGGTAGCGCAATACCCAGTTTTTATCTATCCTCACATGCCAAATTGCTGACCAACTTTTCAGTATTGTATCAGATTGGCAATCTCAATTTGGGTATTAATGGTCTCTATAAAACAAGGGCTAAACAAGAAGCAACTGCGCTCAATACCCAACTATCGTCTCAATACTTTTTACTCAATGCGAAAGTTGAATACGGTTTATTGAATAACACCATACATATTTTTGTACAGGCAGATAATGTTTTCGATAAGAAATACAGTGATTTGCTCGGCGCAGTAATGCCAGGAAGATGGCTTATGGGTGGGATCCGGTATAGCTTTAATCGATAATAAGATACGAATCAATCACCCATTTTCATAAAGTAGCTTGCCCGGAAACATTCTGGCAAGCTATTTTTATTTATAATAGAAATTCTATATTTTCATTTAGTAAATAAAATATTTTAAAATAAAGTAATTACTACTTCATAGAATTTATTTACACCTATTCAATATAAGCAATCCGGCGTTCAGTTTATGGTTCGCTAACGTATATAATACCACTTATACTCAACGGTCTTAACAAATTTCAATAGTACAGCAATCTTCTTTTTAAGCGTTTAATATCAGGTTTTTAAATTATAGGAGATGGAAATGTTAACCCGAATCGACGACAGCCTGTTCCACACCATGGTGGAGAATCTACCTCTTGCTATTTTACTGCTTGATGAAGATTACAAACATATCTACTCAAATTCAGTATTCCATACAGTTTCTTCCCTGAATACCCATGAGGTGGAAGAGGACGGATGGTCAGCTTTTTTGACGCGGCATCAGCACAAACACATGCTCGAAATGTTACGTGACATGAGTGAAAATCAGGAAATTGCCGTGAGAAAATGTCGTGAATGGACTATCACGCGTACAATAGATGCACAACATAATCCTTCATTTTTGATAAATTTCACAGCTCAGCCTCAGTCTCTAAACCTGAACGGAAAGGCTGTAAATGGTAAACATGTGGCAGATTCTGCAAGTCCTGTCAAAAAGCAATCTGCTGCTGAACTTAAAAAAATAAATAGTCAGCTTTCCACGTCTAATCTGCTCAAAGACAAAATCCTTGCAATTATTTCACACGACATGAATGCCCCGATAGCTTCTCTGAAAGGGCTTACAGCAGCTCTCTT
>DASYHR010000839.1:0-1687 GCA_035998385.1 Dyadobacter sp.
ACCATGCAACTCACTACCAAATTATTCAAAGTTTTTTATGGCTGTCTCCTGACCTTCTGCGCCCTGCAAATTTTGACGGGCTGTCAAAATTCTTCAGACGGGCAACAAACTGTTTCTAAGAGTAAACCTGTGGTGATCGGCTATGTTGGCGGGTTTCATGGTTTGCTGGATGTGCCGAATATTGATGTGCACAAACTCACTCATATCAATTATGCATTCGTCGATATCAAAGATGGAAAAGCGTTTCTCACCAACGAAAAAACGGATTCTACCAACTTCAGAAAGCTCAATCTGCTGAAACAGAAAAATCCTGATCTGAAAATATTAATCTCTATCGGCGGCTGGGCATGGAGCGAGCATTTTTCGGATGCTGTTCTTACTGAGGATAGCAGAAAGGCATTTGCAAAAAGTTCGGTAGACATTATCAGAAAATACAAGCTGGATGGTGTGGATATTGATTGGGAATACCCGGCATTGCCAGGTGAAGAAGGGAATGTATACCGTCCGGAGGACAAGCAAAATTATACGTTGATGTTTGAGGAAATCAGGAAAGAACTGGATGTGATGGAAAAGGAGACAGGTTCCAGGAAATTACTTACTACCGCTGTGGCAGGGTGGGTAGAATTCCTGAATGCGACTGAAATGGACAAAGCGCAGCAACATCTCGACTTTGTAAATCTGATGACTTATGACCTGTTTCAGGGGGATACCGTTGTACATCATGCTCCCCTTTACACAACCAATATGTACCCCACCGAAAAGTCTGCCGATGCTGCGGTTAAAGGTTTTGTAAAAGCCGGTGTTCCTATTGAAAAGCTGGTGATGGGAATTCCGTTTTACAGCCGCAAGTTTACTGTGGCCGGCAAATTGGAGAAAGGTCTTGGACAGAAACAATCAGCACAAGAGTATTTCAAAGGTTATACATTTATCAAAGATAGCCTTATCAATCAGAGAGGATTTAAATCCTTCAGGGATGAGGTAGCCAAAGTACCCTATCTGGTCAATCAGGATACGAAGGAAATCATCAGTTACGAAGACGAAGAGTCGATTCGGGAACGCTGTAAGTATGTTTTAGAAAACAAAATGGGCGGGGTGATGTTCTGGGAATATGATTCTGATTCAAAACACTATTTATTGGATGAGATCGACAAAAGTTTGAAATAAAAATATCCGTCTGCAAACATTGACTCAGAACAAAGTCATTTTGGGGATTTCATGAAAACCTTCTGTTAATGCGCCGGTTCTGAAAAGATTAACAAATTCATGCGCCTTCCTGGTTGGTTCGGGAAGGCGGTGTTTTTTAACACAACTCATGGCAATGGTAAGGCTGTCTGCCAGGTTCATACCATGACCCGGCGATATAAAAACCGGCTTCACATTTACCTTTGTTCTCAGAGCAAATCCAATCGTCTCGTTTTTATCAGTTACAGGCGTATACGTTCCTTTATAGATATCCGGTTCTGTGTATTTTCCTGCCAGTTTCTTCTTCGCACACCCCATGGTGACGGTATTTGTAAGCACTCCAAAATGAGACGCGATTCCCATTCTGCGGCTGTGGAGAATCCCATTTCCATCAAACATAATTACATCAGGCCGATTGATGGCCGGAATTTGTTCAAGTGCCATTGTGATGGCCGGAATCTCACGAAAGGCCAGATAGCCGGGCACGTAGGGAAATGTGTTGGTT
>DASYHR010000895.1:0-6005 GCA_035998385.1 Dyadobacter sp.
TCTATTGCACAGTCAATTTTTACAAATCAGGCGCATCTACCCAGTTATACAGACGTTTATGCGGGAGGGTTTCAGCAGGCACCTGGCTATTTTTTCAGTAACTGGGGGCCACGTTTTGACGAAGTTCCTGCGGGTTCACAATTACACCCTTTCACCTACCTCACCAACGCGTCGCTTAAAAATGCATTTCCTGAGCTTGTGGGTACTGTGTACGACTTCCGTCCGTACAGCGACAACGTAAAGAAGTTTTTCAGGAAAGGATTGATATCCAATACATCTCTGAACATTTCCGGTGGTGGTGAAAAGGTGAGTTACAATGCTTCTGTAGGATACAACAATGAACAGGGATACATTCCGGGCAACAACCTCAAAAAGCTGAATATCGGAATGGGGATCAATGCTCAGCTGACCAAAAAAATCAGTCTGATTACTTCTTTCAACTTTGCCAACACGGATCAGATTTCTCCTCCTTTAAATGCCGGACAAGGAAACAATACGCTGGGGGGATTTCCTTCTATTATGGCAAACGTAATGTATACGCCATTAAGTGTTGACCTGTGGGGGATGCCATTTGAGAGCCCGATTGATAATAGGAGTGTATACTTCCGTAGTGGAAATGATATTCCTAACCCGCGCTGGATGTTGAAGTATTACAGTAATACCGGTAAGGTAAACCGTCTTTTCAACTCCACTTCGCTTCGAGCGGAATTGACAAAAGACCTGACTTTACTGTACCGCGTCGGACTGGATACTTATACTGAAAATCAGGAATATAAATACAACAAAGGCGGGGTTGATTTTGTGAACGGCTGGTATAGTACCAATGATATCACCAACACGATTTGGGACAATAGTGTGATTTTGTCCTACAACAAGACTTTGAGCGAAAAATTCAGCTTTTCCGGCAAAGTGGGTGGTAATCTCCGTAATGACAGATTCCGTAACGTAGCGACGACCAGTGAAAATCAGCTTGCATTCGGATTGATGCGCCATTCAAACTTCATTTCAACGGTTGCCAGTAACAATGAAATTGAAGAAACCAGAATGGGTGTTTATGGTGAGATTACAGCAGACATCAGCAACTATTTATTCCTGAATGTGGCCGGGCGTCACGACTGGACTTCAACGGTTGAGAGAGCGAATCGTACGATATTCTATCCGTCAGGAAGTGTTTCTTTCGTTCCGACTTCAGCTTTTCCGGGATTGGAATCAAGCGTAATTAACTTTCTTAAACTGAGAGCCGGGGTAGGTACTTCTGCCGGTTTCCCAAGTCCGTACAGAACCCGTAATATCCTGAACCAGGTAGCACGCGGTTTTGTAGATAAAGCGGGTAATGTATCCTCTACACACTCAGTAAGTGATGTGTTGGGTAATCCAAATTTGAGACCTGAATTACTTACCGAATATGAATTTGGCGTTGAGGCGAAGTTGTTCAACAATAAAATTGGTGCTGATTTTACGATCTATCGTCGCGACACCCGTGACCTGATCACCAACACACCACTTGATCCTTCTACAGGCTATACTTCCACGACGATCAACGTAGGAAAGCTGCGCAACGACGGTATCGAACTCGGACTTACAGCTACTCCTATTTCCGGAGAACGTTTCAGCTGGGATCTTAATCTGAACTATACCAGCAACAAACCATTGGTAAAAGCACTTGGTGGTGGATTGAATGAAGTACAGGTTACAGGTTTTGGAGGAGGACTGGGTAATTATGCCATTCCGGGCGAGCCTTTCAACATTATCAAAGGAACGGCGATTCGTCGTGATGAAAATGGGAATCCGATCATCGCAAGTAACGGTTATCTGTTACAGGAAGCTTCTCCACGTATTCTGGGAGATCCTAACCCTGCTTTCACATCGGCATTGATCAACACATTCAAATACCGGGGATTCAGCTTATCGGTAATGATGGAGTACCGTCATGGGGGAGCTATGTACTCAACCACGGCAGGTTCGCTATTGGGTCGTGGGCTTACGAAGGATCTGGATATCGACCGTTCTCAGGGATATATCTTCCCGGGTGTTACGCAGGAAGGTGCACCGAATACGACGCAGATCACGTCATCAAATGTATACTTTGATAACTATTATTTCTTCGGAGATGAAGGTCGTATGTATGACGGGTCTACAATCCGTTTGCGTGAAGCTTCGCTATCGTACTCTATTCCAAAATCACTGCTTGCTAAAACCCCTTTCAAATCGGCATCACTTTCTTTCTCCGGGAACAACCTGTGGTATAAGGCGTTGCACTTTGAGAAAAATCTGAACTTCGATACCGATAACCTGGGTCTTGGAGTCGGTAATGGTCTTGGCTTCGAATTCCTGACAGGCCCAAGTTCAAGAAGACTGGGTGGAACGCTGAGAGTGTCATTTTAACAGCAACTTACTGAATCATTATGAGAAGGAAATTTAAATATGTGTGTCTCGCAATGCTTGCATTGAGCACCGCTTCCTGTAAGCTCGACTTGCTGGATAACCCTAACGAAGTAACAACCAGCAATACCAACGCCAGCTTCTTGCTCAATCGCATTCAGCTGAACTACGCTACTTTTTTCAACAGTACCTCAGATATCGGTATGCGGTTGACGAGGATGCTCAACCAGGGTTCTGCATTGTATGAAAATGCCTATGCACCCAGTGGCGGCGATGGCTTGTGGACGAATTCGTATGCCAATATCATGATTGACATCCAAACTCTGATTCCACTGGCAGAAACGTCTAACCTGAATATGCATGCAGGAATTGCACGTGTGATCCGTGCATATACATTGGCAACATTGGTGGATTACTATGGCGATGTTCCATTGTCGCAGGCGCTCAATTCGTCAAATTTCAATCCGGGATTGGATGGTGCTACTACGGTTTATACCGCAGCAATGAAGGATATTGATGACGCGATCGTAAATTTTGCAGCTACGTCTGCCGTTACACCTACTGACTTTTTCTATTCAGGAAATGCAGATAGCTGGACGCGAGCTGCCAAAACGATCAAATTGAAATTGCTCTTTACGAAACGCCTCACAGACAATACGGCTGCTGCGGCGATCAACGCACTAATTGCAGAAGACAAACTGATCAAAGACGGAACGCAGAATTTCTCATTCAAATTCGGGACATCGCTTACGAATCCGGATAGCCGGCATCCACGCTACGGGAGCCAGTATTCGCCAACCGGTGGTGGAGACTATCAGGCTAACTTCTACATGTGGCATTTGTATGCAAGTAAAGGTTTTCCGGATCCGCGTATACGTTTCTACATGTATCGTCAGGTGCTTGCGAACACTACAACAACGAATGAGCTGAGCTGTATCAACAACCAAAAACCTGCACACTATGCCAATGACATGGTATTTTGTGTGCCCACTTCTGTAGGTTACTGGGGGCGTGATCACCTGAGTAACGAAGGTATACCGCCAGATGGACTGAAACGTACGGCTTGGGGATTGTATCCTGCGGGTGGATTGTATGACAATGATGCCGGCCGGCCGGTAGGACAGGGAGTAGGTGCCGGTGGCGGCGGTATTCATCCGATCATGATGTCATCTTTTGTAGATTTTATGCTTGCTGAATCTGCTCTTACGATTAACACGACGGGTAATCCGAAAACGTTGCTGGAATCTGCGATCAGGAAATCAATGGCAGATGTAAGAAGCTTTGCCACTTCCACGACTGAGAATGCTTCGATCACCGCTTTTGAAACAAACAAATCTCTGGTGTGGACAGAAGAAGTGAATCAATATGTAACCAAAGTGCTTTCGCTATACGATGCGGCAGCTACGAATGATGCAAAACTGGACGTAATTGCCCGCGAATATTGGCTGGCACTTTATGGCAATGGTGTGGAAGCCTACAATATGTATCGCCGTACCGGAAAACCATCCAAAATGCAGCCTGCATTAGAGGCTAGTCCGGGTGCTTTTGTACGCTCACTGTATTATCCTGCAGCGGTTGTGAACAGGAACAACGCGATCACACAGAAAACCAACATTGCTCAGCCGGTATTCTGGGATAACAACCCTGCAACCCTGACTTTTTAACTTCAATTTATATGAAAAAGATACTTTTAGCATTCATGTTGTTGGGGGTGATGTCCTGCAAAACTGAACTGATTGATAAGATTGACGTATTTTCTCTGCAAACCGGTGCCTATATGCGAACAGTGGCTCCATGGCCTCTGAATGTTGCAAATGGTATAGTTTATTCAAAAGCAGCTTTGGCTTCAGGCAGTGTAAAATTGACTTTGGAAGCGGTGGACCCGCAACAGGGATCCATGTTGAGTACCTATGACCTGACGGTGCGTTTTGTTGATAACACTACTGCAAATGGTAACTCATCCAAAGCATATACTGCCCTGGATTCTTACCCTGCATCAAGTTTTACAAAGGACGTAGTTACAGGATATCCTCGCAGAGAGATGACATTGACTGCAACAGAGCTGATGTCCAGGCTGGGACTGACCGCAGCGGATGTTGCTGCTGGAGATGTCTTCGAAGTCCATGCAGTGATGACGCTTGCCGATGGACGCAGCTTTACAGATACGAATTCGGGTTCGGAGATTAAAGGTGGAGCTTATTACAAGTCGCCATTTTTCTACCGCATAACTGTGAATCCCTGATTTTTTTATACCTCATACTTGTATTTTCTTAAATCGTCCCGGTCGTTTACCGGGGCGATTTTTTGTATCTGAATGCATTTAAAAACTGCACGGGAATTGATGGCAACGGTGAGGATGGCCTCTGAATTCGGTGGGTTGAGTAAAGGTTAGTTATTGTCCAGGTGCTCGCAGATATGCGGTGCAGACCTGTGGATTAGTAGAGCACGCCAGGCCTCGAAATTCATTGACTTCACACCCCAAACTGGCTCAGATGATGATCCAGGTGTTTGTAAAACATATTGTTCCATTCGGTTATGTTGAGTGGGCCGAATGAATGCGATTCTTTGCGGTCGAAGTGTGCTTCGCCAAGCTGCTGTGTTCGGGTAATATAGTCAGTGAGTCTGTATTTTTCCTTATCAAAATCTTTTGGTCCTGAGATCAGGAATGCCGGGGCTGTGCGGGAATTACGTGGATAGGGTGCTTCGTTGACAACCAACTTTTTGACAAAAGACTTCAGCATCAGCCGCATCAGAAAATTGGGTTTCGGATGTTTGTTGTCATAAACCATTTCATAGGTCACACAGCAATGTGCCAGCATTTGCGCTACATCCATTTTGCCCCATAACGGCTGTGTTTCAGGAGTGAGTTTGTTGATACGGCTAATTACGCCGTCGGAAACCGGTTTTGTAAAAATGTTGGCAAGTGCCATGGGTGTGTATATTTAGGGTTGATAAAAGCAGGGTAATTACGTGATAAATGTAGTGAAATATTTATTTCTTTAAGATTATGTTTTGCGCCAATGCTTTCACACATAATTCTTTAGATTCGTAACAAACTTAGCTGACAAGGCAACACTGAACGGCTTTCACAACCCGTCACTTGCCTGTTTAAGACGTGACGCTAACACCGCATAGTCTACCTCTGCACCCTGGGTAATGGTCGCTGTTTTCCTGTCCGGACTGCTTGTTGATTTGAAAAAACCTTTGATGTCTTCCAGCTCAGCAGCATTGAATATCATAAAAGAAACTTTATCCTTTGCGACTGAAATGACCGCTGCGTAGTGACCATCTTTGAGATAATGCGGCTTGCCATATTGTATCCTTTCCTGTGCTCCCGGGATGGTGTCAAAAATCAGTTTACGAAGTGACTCGCAAATCTCTGCCTGCCAGGCCGGTAATTTCTGAATATACTCATCTACTTGCTCGTTCATGTTATGGGTTCGTTTTGTGATAGGCAAATATAAAAGTAATCGATTCGGTTTACAGGTGCAATTGGCGACAAAATAGGGTGGGGAACAGGACATTAAATCCGTTAGCAGTCTTATCCTATTCTCTTTTATCGAACTCAGTTTTAATGATGCCGCTTGAATAAATATACAGCGTTTTAATTTTTAAATTTCTTC
>DASYHR010000418.1:0-4084 GCA_035998385.1 Dyadobacter sp.
CGGACCAGGTGATAGGATTGAGAGAGCGGAAGCACAGGTGTCAGAACAGTTGAAAGCAAAGCCTCAGGAAGAAATTGATGCGGCTGTTGCTTCTGTGAAGTTAGAGAACTCATATGCTGGTAGCTTCGGCCGCCTGATCGAGCCGGCTATAAAACCATTGGGATACGACTGGAAAATGGGTATCGCACTCCTGGCATCATTTGCTGCACGTGAAGTTTTTGTAGGAACAATGGCTACCATTTACAGCATCAGCGGAGATTCAGAAGATGTACTTACTGTGAAGGAACGTCTGCTGCAGGAGAAAAACCCGGATACCGGCGGGCCCATGTATACGCCTGCCGTCTGCTATTCCTTGCTTGTATTTTATGTATTTGCGATGATGTGTATGAGTACCATCGCAGTTGTTTATCGTGAAACACATGGTTGGAAATGGCCGATGATTCAGCTGGCTTATCTTACTGTTCTGGCATATGTATCAGCGCTTGCTGTTTATCAGGTGATGTCTTAGTAAAGTGGTATGCGGTATGCGCGCCTGCGGTCTGCATGCGCCAGCAGGCTGAACGCTTAATTGGAGGCGCTTTTAAAACCGTGAACCCTTGCTTGGGGTACCTTTTGAACCGTTCAGCCTGCCTGCGGCATGCAGACCGGGTCGCGCAGACCGAGTCGCGCAGACCGAGTCGCGCAGACCGGGTCGCGCAGACCGCAGGGCTACCAACCCAAATGATCAACAACATCAGAAGCAATCAGAGCACTCATACCACGTATTTCTGCTGCTTTGTCTCCTGCGAGTCCGTGCTGGTAAACGCCAAAGATAGCCGCGTGTTCAGGGTCGTAACCTTGTGCAAGTAAGGCTGTGATAATACCGGTTAAGACGTCGCCTGTACCACCCGTGGCCATCCCGGGATTGCCGGTGGAATTGAAATGTACATTGCCATTGGGATGTACAACTGCAGTATTGGCTCCTTTCAAACAAATAATCACTTTATACTTTTTGGCAAAATCCCTGGCAAGTTCCAGTCTTTCAAATTCATTATTGCTATTCCCTGCCAGTCGCTGAAATTCTTTTGGATGAGGAGTGAGAATAGTTTTGGCCGGGAGTTTAGCCAACAAATGCTTATTTTCAGAAAGTATATTTAACGCATCGGCATCAATGATCAGCGGAGATTGGGCTGACTCTAAAAGTTTCTCCAGCATCTGAACTGTCTCTTTTCCCTTCCCCAAGCCAGGACCAACCCCGATCGCGGAATAGGAGGATATGTCGGGCAAGTTCGTGATGTATCTTGCATGCACGTCGACAATTACCATGGCTTCAGGGTTTGCAATCTGCATAATGTCATATCCCGCTTCAGGAATATGCATGGATAGCAACCCCACACCCGATCGCAGACAAGCCTTACCCGAAAGCACAGCGGCTCCCATTTTGCCATAGCTGCCTGCAATAATCAGCGCATGTCCGAATGTCCCTTTATGCGAAAACTTTTTTCGGGGCATTACCAACGCTTCAGCCGCGGCCTGGTCAGTGAAAGAATAGGGGGTAACTGCATTTTGAATATAATCCTGGTGAAGACCGATATCCACAATATGCCAGTCGCCGGTATACTCCGCATTTTGAGGTAATAAAAATGCGAGTTTAGGAAACTGAAATGAAACGGTACAAGACGGTTTAACAACCGGGTCATTCTCATCATTACTCTTATCAGCGAACAGTCCGCTTGCAATATCCACAGATACAACTTTGTTGGGGAGGTTGTTAATGGAATGGATCACATCTGCAACAAGCCCTTCTGCCGGCCGGGAAAGTCCCGATCCTAATATGGCATCAATAATAACGATTTTAGGTGCCAGAGCCGGAAGGTCATTGATGGTATGCAAATGGACAGGAGTCAGATGGTTCTTCAGTCTTTCATAATTCTCCTGAAAGTCGGCTGAACCTGACTCTGTGTGTTCAACAATAATTACCTGAACCTGGTAGCCACGCTCAGATAACAATCTTGCTATGGCCAGCCCGTCACCACCGTTATTTCCCTTTCCGCAAAATATAACTACCGGTCGGGTGTTTACAAACTGGTCGCAAAAACATCTTACAAATGCCTGAGACGCGCGTTCCATAAGATCAAGGGAAGAAACAGGTTCATGTTTTATGGTGTAGCGATCTGCTTCCCTGATTTGCGGTGTACTGAAAATTTTCATTGGCGGTGAATTTGACTGGTCAGAGCAGGAAGTTAAAAATATTAAGCCTGTTGCGAATCATTGGTATTGGTATTACTAATATTTTTGACATAAAACAGTGTGGTACTTTCTTTTACAGAGAAAAAAAAGTAGCTTTGCACTCGTTTTCTCAAAAGCTGTTTTGAATGAAGGGGCGTCACCCCATCCGCTGGAAACTGCTCAATTATCAATTTTTTATAAAAAACATTCGTCATGAGCGAACTTATTAAACTCGTAGAAGCTACGATTGAAAATCGTAAGGCCGAGTATCCTGATTTTAAATCAGGCGACACGATCAACGTACACGTTAAGATCAAAGAAGGTAACAAAGAGCGTATTCAGCAATTTCAAGGTACTGTAATGCAGCGTCGTAACCTTGGCGGAAGCGGTGAAACTTTCACAGTACGTAAGATATCTAACGGAATCGCGGTTGAACGTGTATTCCCAATCCTTTCTCCAACTCTTGCAAAAATTGAATTGCTACGTCGCGGTAAAGTTCGCCGTGCCCGTCTGTTCTTCTTGCGTGGACGTCAGGGTAAAGCAGCGCGTATTAAGGAGCTTAAAGTTGTTAAAGCTACTAAAAAATAGGCCAGGCTTAAAGACATTAAAGCCCTGTAACGATTCTTTGTTACAGGGCTTTTTTTTAGCTGTTAGCTGTGAGAGGTTGGTTTTTTGCCTTGCCTCCGGTTCGTCTTCGTAGATATCTTTTTATAAACTTTCAGTGGATACCGCATTTATTCAGGAAATTGAACCTATAGCATTCAAGTTTCAGTTAATAAGAAAAGCTATAAGCTGATTGCTCATAGCTCAAAGCTATCTCCAGATGAAAATTACATTTTATAAATACCAGGGTACAGGGAATGACTTTGTCATGATTGATGATCGTGATCAGAATTTCCCTGCGTCAAAGGAATTGATTGCGGCGTTATGCCATCGCAGATTTGGAATCGGTGCTGACGGACTGATCCTTCTTCAGAATGACGGGCAATACGATTTCAGAATGGTGTATTTTAATGCGGACGGAGCCGAGGGGAGTATGTGTGGAAATGGAGGACGTTGTTTCGTACGGTTTGCTCATGATCTGGGCCTTTTTGAAACCAGTACCACTTTCATAGCTGTAGACGGTCCCCACGAAGCGACGGCATCTGCAGATATTATTCGCTTGAAAATGTCACCGGTTCATCAGGTTCAATTAAATGATGAATACGATTTCATGAATACAGGTTCACCACATTATGTTACTTATGTTGATAATATCAAGGAAACTGATGTAGTGGATATTGGTAAAGACATTCGTTACGGCCCTGTATTTGGCCCTGTGGGTGGTACCAATGTGAATTTTATTCAGGTTTTGGAAGAAAATCACCTGAGCGTACGCACGTATGAAAGGGGAGTAGAAGATGAGACTTATTCCTGCGGAACGGGCGTCACTGCCTGCGCGCTGTCTGCCCATATCCGGGAAGGATGGAATAGTCCGATAGCCGTTGAAACACTAGGCGGGCCGTTACAGGTCGCCTTTAATACGACGGGTGACAATCAGTTTGACGATATATACTTGATTGGGCCTGCTTTGAGAGTTTTCGAAGGAGAAGTAAACGTGTGAGGTCTGATTGCAAATTGAGTAAGAATAGGTTTGGAGTCTTCCGGACCTATTTTTTTTGACTTAATATCAATCTTATTCTGCCTCAACAATTCCCCCTTTGACATGCAGAATGGTTTTATCAAGCCATTCCGGAACGCGGCAATAGTCCATCGCGGCTACTTTACTCCGGACACCATTGGTACAAATGACGATAATCTTTTGAAATGGCGCGACCAGTGTTCGTTTATCACGGATTTCAGCAAGTGGTATGTTGATTCCACCCTCGTTAAATTC
>DASYHR010000915.1:0-2924 GCA_035998385.1 Dyadobacter sp.
GGGCGGCGAGTTGAGCCAGACGTACTGTTGGAAATCCGGAGGGGCGAAGTCGCATAAATTTCCATTCGTGAAGCATGATTTGCGCCAGATTGTATTTAGCGGAGAGAAAGCGGTATTCACGTTGAAGCATGGATACGTATGAATTCTTTTCGTCACCAGTCGACTGTTCATCTTCATCAGGAATCAAACCTGCGCAACCAAACAGTAGTGCTTCCACTTGCAATAGATTCGTTCTGTGTTTGAGAAGTACCTTTAATGGAAGCAGGTCGCTCAGTCTGAAAAATACCGGATCATTGAGTTTAAAACCCAGATGTTTTGTGATCCACTGGTAACAGGTTTGTTCCCAATCCTGATTGTTCTCTTCAGCCAATTGTATGATCTGATCGGCTTTCGAAGCCATTCTGCTAAGCAGTGCGCGATCCAGCATTGTGATTTTGTAGATGTGATCTACATCAGGAAGTAGCCCGGCACACGCGATCGGATTGGTCTCTTCGATCAAATTTTTGTATCGTTCCAGAACAGATAACTTGACAAGTCCTTTAAGTGATAGAGTTGGAATTAAAGATCCATCGCTTCTTCTAACCGGAACATCGTTTTCCCATACCACATGCAGCACTACACTTTCATAGGATCGATCTGTTTGGTGCCGGTGTTGAAACCAATGAGATGATAGGTTGTGAATCTCAACAGTGCCAGCCCATTCTACGCCGTCAATGCTGATTCTGGCGTTTGAGAAATCAGGTCCGGAGTTGCTGTTTTTGATTCCCGGACGACGGATTGCGAGTGAGCAGCCTTCATCCGTTTGCAGATCGGAGCGCTCAAAATACTGATAGCGCCAGATAAAACTGAGTATTTCTTCGTTCATAGCACCTGAGACTGAGTAAGAAGAAAAAATAGGGCAGAGTTTGCTGAATATTTCTTTGCCTAAACCTGATTAGTTTCAGTTCTTTGTACGCTGTTTTATGCTTTAAGTATCTGTAGGAAGAAAAATATTTATGCTCCGCCTTTTATCCTTTGTTGCGTTACGAATTTTTATACTGTTTTTTGGAATCTCAATTGTCTGGGTTGTTCTCCTGAAATTTTTGCCGGTCTGGTTCACGCCTTACATGCTTTCATGTAAAATGGATGCCTTCGGCAATGACGAAGATACCGAAATACATCATGACTGGGAGCCCTATGAAAATATCTCAAAAGAAGTGGCGCTATCAGTAGTCGCATCCGAAGATCAGAATTTCCCTAACCACTGGGGTTTCGATTTTAATGAAATTTATGATGCCATGACCGAAGACCGTAAACGGGCCCGCGGCGCCAGTACGATCTCCCAGCAGGTAGCCAAAAATGTCTTTCTTTGGCATGGACGAAGCTTTATTCGTAAAGGACTTGAGGCCTACTTTACCGTGCTGATCGAGCTGGTATGGGGGAAAGAGCGTATTTTGGAAGTATACCTGAATGTGGCAGAAATGGGAAAAATGACATTTGGTGTGGAAGCAGCTTCGCTTCGCTACTATAATAAACCAGCAAAAAATCTCGGACGTTCGGAAGCTGCACGTATTGCTGCTGTCCTTCCTAATCCGATTCGGTTTTCAATCAAAAATCCTTCCCCTTACGTCGTAAAACGCACCGGACAAATATCACGACAAATGCGTGCTTTGGGTGGTCAAAAGTACATAGCCGATCTATAACTGCGGATAGTGATATCATGCGAAAAATTGACTCTTGTCATTCCAAAACACTACTAAAATTGTGAATTTTACTTCCATGTTTATGTTCAACTCAACTCAAATTGACCATGGGAATACTGGAAGGAAAGATAACAATTGTAACTGGTGCAGGATCGGGCATAGGCCGGAGTGTTGCAGAAATATATGCGCAAGAAGGTGCAAAAGTGGTTGTGTCCGATATCGATGAAACGCAGGGCAATGAGACGGTGGATTTGATCCTGTCGTCGGGAGGAGAAGCATTGTTTGTAAAGGCAGATTCGTCCGTTGCAGAGGATAATGAAAAGCTGGTTGCAGCAACGGTAGCCAGGTACGGTGCACTTCACATTGCATGTAACAATGCCGGTATTGGCGGACCGGCTGCACCGATGGGAGCGTATCCGGTGGACAGCTGGGATAAGGTAATCGCCGTTAATTTGTCAGGCGTATTCTACGGAATGCGATATCAGATTCCTGCCATGCTGAACTCCGGTGGAGGTGCTATTGTAAATATGGCCTCTATTCTGGGTATTGTGGGTTTTGCCAATAGTGCTGCTTATGTTGCTGCGAAACACGGCGTGGTGGGTATGACCAAAAATGTAGCGCTGGAATATGGAACACAAAATATCAGGGCAAATGCTGTAGGGCCCGCTTTCATTGCCACACCATTACTCAAAGATTTTGATGAATCGACGATAAAGTTTCTTGAATCGAAACATCCTGTCGGAAGGTTGGGGAAACCAGAGGAAGTGGCAGAGCTCGTTTTGTTCTTAAGTTCTGAGAAGGCATCCTTTATTACAGGATCGTACTATCCGGTTGATGGCGGATATCTTGCACAATAGCCGATATAAAAAATGGCCGTGAGCAGTTTGTTGCTCACGGCCATTTTTTGATTTGTTCGGTGTAATTATTTGATCATCGCCTTGATTACAACAGGCTGGTGATCGGATGGGTACAGTTGCTTTTTTGCATCGGTCAGTACACCATATTTAAGCACATCCACATTTTTACTTGTGAAGATATAGTCTATCCGGCCATCCATCGGAGCATCGAATTTGAAGGCATTAAAAGTCCCTTCCGGTCCATAAGGAGGTTGTTTTGTTGCTTCATGAGCGTCGCTCAACAAGGTTTGGATGGTTTTGATCTGCTCTGTCTCAGGCGTGGAATTGAAATCTCCGGTCAAAAATGTTGTGGTATTGCCAGCAATCTCTTTGATTTTTTCTACCA
>DASYHR010000933.1:0-2621 GCA_035998385.1 Dyadobacter sp.
GAAGGAAATCGCAGGCGTAATCACTGCATTGAGAGAAAGCGAACTGACCATCGCCTGATCTCCGGCAGGAACCTTTGAGGCGTCGTCTCCGGCTACGTCGGCAAGCACGATTTTATCCGTTTGAAAAAACAATTGTTCTGCATCCCAAGACCTCACACCGGCCACCATCAGAAGCATGGTTGCCATGAGTAAAGTAATTGCCTGATTTATAAAGCGTCTGGTCTGCACGTTCTGTCGTTTCTCTACTAAACCGCAAATTTTAACGTAAAATATTACATTCGCAAATATCAGGCACTTATTTTAATCCCGACTTACTTTTTCAACCTGCCATAACGTTCCATTAATTCAAGCACTTTGTCTCTGGGAAGCTCCTCAATTTTATGCCCTTGCGTTCCTGAACTGGCTTTTCCCATCATCAGGGAGTTAATAATCGCTTCCTCGGTAGCTTCTATAGCAGCCATAAAAAGTGGGGAGGTATAGTCGTTGTGCAGATAGGTAGCTCCATAAGTGGCCTGCGGCGTTTCATGTAAAATCCGATTCGCTGTAGAAAATGCAATGACGTAATCTCCGCTCCCGTTCGCTGCAATTCCACCAGTTTGTGCCATTCCGAGCATTACTCTTTTCGCCAAACGTTTCAGGTTACGAGCATCAAGCGGCGCATCCGTAGCAACGACCATCATGCAGGAGCCATCCGAAGATTTATCCAATGATTCTTTAAACGCGTATTGACCCAGTTCTTCCCCTACCGGCACGCCATCGATTTTCAACACACCTCCAAAATTGGTCTGAACCAAAACTCCAATGGTATACCCGCCCAGCTTCTGAGGTAATTTCCTCGAAGACGTCCCTATTCCTCCTTTCCATCCAAAACTCACGGTACCCGTCCCTGCTCCTACATTCCCCTCCTGCACCTCACCACCTACGGCCTGCGCCAGCGCATTCAAGACATGTTCCTTTTTGATATTCCTGCTTCGGATGTCGTTGAGATATCCATCATTTGTTTCTCCCACTACCGGATTCACTGACCGTACATTTTCATTTCCCGCCAGACTTAGTGTCCAGTCGATCAGCGCGTCTGAAGCCACAGGAACGCTGAGTGTATTGGTCAATACGATCGGAGTTTCCAAAGAACCGAGTTCTTCTACCTGTGAATAACCCGCCAGCTTGCCAAAGCCATTTCCGATGTAGATCGCAGCAGGTACTTTTTGTTGGAATATATTACCTGAATGTGGTAAAATCGCAGTGACACCCGTACGAATATCTTCACCTTCCGATAGTGTGATTTGACCTACCTTTACGCCTTCTACGTCGGTAATGGCGTTCAGTACACCGGTGGGCAATACACCTATTTTTATCCCCAGTTCACGCGGGCGCTGTTGTGCCTGAATACCGGTTGCCAGACAAAGAGAAATCAATACAAAAAGGCTTTTCATAGAAGCAGGGGAACATTTTAGCTCATATACGAAAAAACCACCCGCAAGATTGTTACAGGTGGCTTTATTAATATTTTTAGCGGATTAATCTTCCGGTCTCGCCTTCGCAGGATCAATGGTTGTCTCCATTCTGCTTACCGCAGTTGCTCCGAAAAAGCCCAGAGGCCGGATTCCGTTAGGATTCGTATTTTTCACGTTGGATTTCACATTTGCCACAGGCGTTGCAAACAATCCCCCGTTTGAACCTTGCTCTGCCACTTGTTTGATAAACTCAAAAGCATCGGGTGTGATACTATGCAACTCCACCCCCACAGAAGCTCCTGCCGAGTATAGAGAATCTCTCGTAATAGCCTGACGTAATGGCAAGATAAATATCAGTCCGTCTGAAGGTGCACCGGCACTTGGACCCGCGTCATAGGCGACCGTCAGATCTGAAGCTTTGCTGATTGCTACTTTTCCGTTCACAACCGGCTTGATCCAGTATCTGTCCCCCTCTCCCGGCAAATCCCGTGCATAAAATGAGGCTATATACCCTTCCTTCGGGCCTTTGTCTGGTGTAAATGGCAATGTTTCTTTTTGGTATATCAATGAATCCACTTTAGGAACCCGTTTGATCTCGCTGCTGGCCGTGTATACATCACTTCCATTTTTAATACTAAGTGCATAGGTCCGGCCCACTTTCCCCAAAGTATCCTTACCCGTCCCTTTCCAGATATATTTGCCATTATTAGCCAGATCTTCAAAAACGAAAACATTGCCCAGGTTATCCGTAACCGTCACTTCAGCACCCTGTACAGCTTTCGGAGCAGAGTTGTCAAAGTAATTGGCGGACCACGTCAATTTTATAGTTTGATCACCAGGCTGATTATTAATCCAGCCATCTACCACAAGTTGTGTAGGACCGGTTGCTGCATTGAGATCAATTACATCTTCACAACTACTCAAACCTGCGAGAAGAAACAATGAAAAAACGCTCAGTATTGCATTCTTGATTTTATATATATGATTTTGCTTTTTCATATCTGAAATTTAGAACTTGAAATTGTAAGTAATCGCCGGGATAAAACTGCCTATTACCGAATAACGAATTGCTTCTGTACGAAGTGGCGTGTCAGGATTGGCTCTGGTATATACCGAAAACGCATTTCTTCGGTTATAGGCATTGTATACAGAAAATACCCATTCTCC
>DASYHR010000938.1:0-1516 GCA_035998385.1 Dyadobacter sp.
GCTAGCGCCATCAAGGGTAAGAAGAAAAAAAAGTAATTGGGATGATATACCGGCAGGCAATTTAATGATGGTCCTGCCGGTTATCTGAAAAACCTCGGAACTGTCCACTCATACCGGACAGCCAGTACCCGGATAACGATGATCAACAAAGAGGCAGAGATAAATGCCACATTGCGGCTCGCGCCCAGATTATCCAGTAAAATATAACAGCAAGCTCCTGCAAAACAAGCCGTTGCGTACACTTCCTTTCTATAAATAATCGGGATTTCGTTGGTCATCACATCACGTATCACCCCGCCCATAATGGCAGAAAAGATTCCCATGATTGCCGCAATTTCCGGACGTACGCCTAGATTCAGCGCCTTTTCTGTTCCAACGATGGTAAACAGGGCTATGCCGCACGTATCAAACAGAAAAAGCGTTTTACGAAGATTAAGAAGGAATTTATAGAAGATAAACGTGACCAATATTCCGCCCATGATGGCATAAATAATCGTGATATCGCTAATCCAAACCAACGGATAGCTATCAAGTAAAATGTCCCTTAACGTCCCTCCTCCGATTGAAGATATAAAAGCAGTAAAGCTTGCTCCAAACCAGTCCTGATGCTTCTGGTCTTTCATTGCCAGTGCACCGGAAATCGCAAATGCGAACGTCCCGACAATTTCTAAAAGGTATTGAATACTCATTTTATAACGAAGAATGAAGAATAGGGAGTTAAGAATGAAGAATTAAAAATGGATAAAAATTTTACCAATAACTTTTAAACTCCTGACTACTTCACGTCTCATTCTTCATTCTTAACTTTTAATTCCCAACCCTAATCTACCCCTAAACAGCCACAGGTGCCTTGATTGCTGGCCACGGGTTATAATTTTGCAGTTCGAAATCTTCATATTTGAAGTCGAAAATGCTTTTCACATCGGGATTGATAGCCAATGTTGGGAGCGCGCGTGGTTCACGGCTCAGCTGTAAGTCTACCTGCTCAAGATGGTTCGAATAGATATGCGTATCTCCGCCTGTCCAGACAAAATCTCCCAGGTCAAGATCGCATTCCTGAGCGATCATCATCGTGAGCAACGCATAGCTGGCTATATTGAAAGGAACACCCAGAAATACATCAGCACTTCGCTGGTAGAGCTGACAAGAAAGTTTCCCTTTCGTTTCTCCAGCCTCTTCATCCGGAGGTGCTACATAAAATTGAAACAAAGCATGACAAGGCTGCAACTTCATTTTAGAAAGCTCCGTAGGGTTCCAGGCCGAAACCATGATCCTGCGGGAGTCAGGGGTATTTTTTAACAGCTTCAATACCTCTTCCAACTGGTCTACTGACTTACCATCAATACCCTCCCAGCTCCTCCACTGTTTCCCATAAACCGGTCCAAGGTCCCCGTTTTCGTCCGCCCATTCATCCCAGATCGATACACCATTCTCTTTCAGATAAGCAATATTAGTCTCACCTTTCAGAAACCACAGTAGCTCGTGAATAATGGATTTGGTATGTACTTTTTTGGTA
>DASYHR010000945.1:0-7598 GCA_035998385.1 Dyadobacter sp.
ATATGTAAATCTTGTCAGACAGCGCGCTGGTCTGCCAGATCTTGAGTTGCTTAATCCTTCATTGAAAGGCAATCAGGTGCTACAACGCAGCGCGATTCAGCTGGAAAGTCGTGTCGAGCTCGCCACCGAAGGACAGCGGTACTTCGATGTGAAGAGATGGATGATTGCAGAAAATAAGCCAGGAGCGGGAGGCCTGGGCGGAGATTTTACAGGGAAGTTTCCTGCTGGTAACGCTACTGCTTTTGATCAGCGGGTTAGAATGCAAAACCGGGTATTTAAACGAAAAAACTATTTTTTCCCTGTGCCGCTGATCGCTCTGCAGAAAAGCAAAAAGCTGGTGCAAAATCCCGGGTGGTAAGTTCAATGAGTTAATTTACGACAGCAGATGAGTCTGTGGATGTTCGACATTTTACAGACTCATTTTTTTAGTTGTGCGAACCCAATATTCACATATTGTTTAGTAACCGTTGGTTATTTGAAAGTTACTTGTTATTTTAGGGGAATGCTGATTCAATATATAATGAGCTCAACTCTAAAAACAGGATTATGAGATCGTTCGTCAAAGCTTCTTTGCTTTTTGTGGTGCTTCTTTTCTCATCGAGGGATGGAGTTTGTCAGCGTAAATTCGCAATATCAGCCACAGTCGCTCCTTCCTATAGCCGCGGTAGCACAGCAGTCAGCTATTCGATGCCAAGTCGGCCTGGAGGTTCAAACACTGTAGTGCTGAACTCAGATGCCGCGGTAAAAGGTTATTGGGCGGGCCTGAACGGAACCTATTTCTTTACTCCTAAATGGTCTGCATCCGCAGGTTTGTGGTTCAGCCAAAATATTGCAAAGGCAGGCAGAGCAAGAGTGCGCACGGACCAGTTCTCTGTTCCTGTACTGGTAAATTACAGGGTTTTAGAGCATAAAATATCACCTTATCTTTCTGCGGGTTTATCTTATAATTTTGATGCTACAACACATATACGCGTGTATGAGAACCAGATTTTTAAAGAGAAATCTCCAAGCGACGCAAACGTATCTCCCACACTTGCCGCCGGTGTTCTGTTTGACCTGAGTCCGCGCATATCCCTCATTGCTCAGCCAACCGTGGTATTTTTCTCAGCTCCGAAAAACCTCAGTGCAAGTGATTATCTACTAGGCTTTCAGGCGCAAATCATGTTCAGATTGTAAAACACGGAGATATACATTGCGTTCTTTATACAAGTCTTGGATACCTATAAAAAACACATGATCCGGTCTGCCTGCAGACAGACCGGATCATGTGTTTTTTATCTCATTCGGATATAGAACTGATTACTCAGAGCGTATCTCCGTCAGGCGTCGGACTGGTCGATGTCCAGCCGCCGTCGATAACCAGCGTTTGTCCAGTAATGTGTTTGGCTGGAGATGAAAGCAGAAACAATGTGGCAGCAGCGATATCCTCCGGTGTGGCAACTTGTCCGAGAGGCGTTACGTCCGACCATGCGTCTTCATACGCTTTGTCATCCATGGTACGCTCTGTCATAGTCGCCCCCGGCGCTACACAGTTGATGCGGATATTGTATGGCGACAGTTCAACGACAAGATTTTTCGCAAGCATTACAATGGCAGATTTGGTCATCGCATAGGCGCTTAGATGCCGGTTAGCCTGTTTGGCATTTACAGAAGACATTAAAACAATACTTCCGCCCGAGCCCTGCGCCCGCATTTGGTTGGCAACCGCCTGAGCGAAAAAGTAGGTGCCTTTGATATTGACCTCCATCATGCGGTTCAAATCCTGTTCCTTGAAATCCAGAAATGATCCCGGTACGGTAATGCCTGTATTGGCAATGGCAAAATCTATCTTACCGAAGTTGTCGATAGCAGCGGTAACAATCCGCTGAATGGTATCCGAATCTGACGAGTCACCTGCTACGGCGATACAAGTGCCTTGGTTGAGTCGGTTAAGTTCTTCAGCTGCCTTCTGAGTAGATTCTTCATCCAGACTGTTCAGTACAACATCACTTCCGTTTAAAATCAATTGTCTTGCTATTTCAAAGCCGATTCCTTCACCTGCGCCTGTAATCACAGCAACTTGCTGCTTAAAAAAATTGGTATTCGTCATTGTATTCACTTTTTAGTTAGATGATATATTTCGTGCTCTCTCAGAACACCATACTTAAACTTAAAGTCTTGTGATTAATGCAGTCCAACCCGTTTGATGACTAGCCCCCAATCCTCGCGAGGTATCACCATCGAAATGCTCGTAGAACAAAATCAGGTTCTTGAAATTGGGGTCTGTGGCATAGATCGTATCGTCACCATTACATGGACGCTGACCATTTTCATCAGGCCGGAAAGCATGCCATAGTCTCTCAGAAAGGAAGGCCGCTGCATCCGTCAGGTTTCCGGAATTGTCGCTGCCGGTCGGCAACGCTACCTTCACCCGGTCTTCGTAGTATTTGCCAAATTCTTTCAGAGCTCTGACAATAAAGAAGTTGAACGGATACCAAACAGGGCCACGCCAGTTGGAATTTCCCCCAAACATATTAGAATCCGATTCTCCGGGGGTATACTGAATGCTGTTTTCCTCTCCGGCAATTTCCATCGAGAACGGCTCGGTGTAGACTTTGGAAAGTGAGCGAATGCCACCCGGAGCCAATAATTCGGCTTCTGAAAATAGGAATACACTCAGACGTTGCAGCTGTTCGGCCGACAGTAAAGCAAACAAGATGCAATCTCTTTCCACGTTCTCGTCCATCACACAATAGCATGTATTGCCTGATTTGCCCTGGCTCAGATAGTCCTGCACTTTTTCATAGAACGTTGGTAGTGCCTTTGCCGAGTTGCGATCTACAGTCATCACCGCAAACAGATTTGCCAGTCCTACCAACGATCGGAGTGGGATGGGAATCATCTCATTGTCCGGCGTATGCAGTACATCGTAGGCAAAGCCATTGTCACTTTCACAATCGTTGTCGTCAATCCACAATTTCGCAATATTCTGTAAGGCCTGACTGATCCTGATGTATTGATCCAGATAGTAGCAACTCAGCGGCTCAAACTTTTCAGGATCGCTCTGGGCCAGCTCTACAGATATGCGCATCATCGAAAGTGTATATGCTGCTACCCATGCAGTAGCGTCAGCCTGATCGAGCGTTCCGCCGCCGGGAACCCCGTGACTGCGGTCAAACAAACTGATGTTATCCAGCCCAAGAAATCCTCCCTGGAAAAGTCCGTCTTCTTTACCACTCGCCTGACTCAGCCACCATTCATAGTTAGCCTGTAATCTCTCAAACATTACCGACAGGAATTTGTAATCCTTATGGCCTGTAAATTCCAATTCCTGCTGGTAGAAAACCCACGCAATGGCGGCGCGGAGAGGAGGATTGTTATCTGAAAAATTCCATTCATAGGCAGGTAATCTGCCGTCGGATGCCTGATAACGTGGGTCTGTTTGCAGATACAATTGCTGCTTTGCGAATTCCAGATCGATACTTTCAACGGCAATGGATTGAAACGCCTGATCCCAGGCTGCAAACCACGGATACTCCCATTTGTCGGGCATGATCATGATATGCTCTGCGTTCAGATGCTGCCAATCCGAATTACGGCCCTGCCAACGCTCGTTGGGCGGAACGGCTTGTCCGGGATCACCCGTAAGCCAGCGGTGCACATCGTAATGGTAATACTGTTTGGACCACATCAATCCAGCCCATGCCTGTCGTTTGATCATCGCATCGTCTGGTGTATTATCTTTTGTGAGATGACCATAAAATGCATCCGCCTCTTGTTTGCGCTGCTCGAATATGTTGTCAAATTCTTCATCCAGAGAGACCTGCTCATCTCTGCTCATCCGTAATTTTATCTCGGCAGACTCACCTGCTTTAATAGTCAGTTTATAGACCGGAGCGCATTTGGTACCATCATCAAACTCGTCAAATGGTGCGTATTCACCTGTAGTGATCGCATCGTGAAATGCATCTTTAACAAACGGAGTTGGGTTTTCCTCACCGTATACCCGTTCTCTGTTGGTTTCATTTTCTGTCATCAGCACAGCGTCCGGATCCTGAAAACTCAATGTGTAGGAGCCCAGATTCTCGTCGGTCGCAGTTACCCTGTTCTTATCAATGCGCTTGATGCCGGGCTTATTAAGTTCAGGGTGAAATGTCCAGCGGTTTCTGAACCAAAGCGTTGGCAATACATGTAACGTTGCCTGTTGGTCCGCGCGGTTATATACCTTGATACGTATCAGAATATCGTCGGTGTTGTTCTTGGCATAGGAGACTTCAACATCAAAATATTCCTTGTTATCGAATATGCCGGTGTTCAAAAGTTCAAATTCACGGTCTGTTGGTGTGCGGCTGGCGTTCTCGTCTCTGAGCTGCTGATATGGGAATTCAGCTTGCGGGTATTTATATAGCATTTGCATGCTGCTGTGAGTAGGCGTATTGTCAAGGTAATAATAAAGCTCCTTCACATCCTCGCCATGGTTACCTTCAGGGTTTGTCAGGCCAAATAACCGCTCTTTGAGTATAGGATCTTTACCATTCCATAAAGCTATGGCAAAACAAAGCGTTTGTGTTTCGTCGGATATCCCCGCCAGGCCATCTTCTCCCCAACGGTAGGTGCGCATACGTGCCTGTGCGTGCGGGAAAGACTCCCAGGCATCTCCATGTTTACTGTAATCTTCGCGTACAGTTCCCCACTGTCTTTCACTTAGATAAGGGCCCCATTTATACCAATTTTCTTCATTTTTCCACTGACGGGATAATCGCTGATTTTCTATGTTTTCGTTTTTCATTTTGAAGATTTCGTAAACCCGGAAGGTTTTAGTTTGTTTAAAACATAGGATTAAGGCCATAAAAAATCTTTGCCAGGAGCGAGGACTTGTGACAGGCAGTAGTTAAGCGCTTTTGAGTGGGTGAAAGAGTTTACTCAATATTCCCCTATCATGCTGATATTCCTTCCCGCTGATGACAGGGTTTGGCTCTACCGTATATGATGATCAGTTTTGGCAAGGGCTCTTCTAGCTGGGTCTGAAAGGTAATAATGCCAGAGAATCATACAGCCGATCGAGCGAAGAGGCGCCCATTTCACGATGGTGTTTAGCAGGTCTTCCCGGCCAATATTTACTGGTAAGTGTTTGAGCCGTTTCAAGGCGCTTGCCGCAGCCAGATCACCGATCGGGAATATGTCGGTTCGGCCCAGGGCCATCATCAGATAAATATCGATGGTCCAGTTGCCAATACCTTTCAGACTGATCAATTCAGTACGGATGTCATCATCGCGCATCAAAGTAAATTTTGCAAGCTCAATCTCATGGTTATTTATGGAGTGAGCCAACCCACGGATATAAGCCATTTTTTGCCGGCTTACATAGCACGCTTTCATCTCCTGGTCGCTGAGGCGGAGAAGTGTATCAGGCGTGATTACAGTAGTCTTGTCCTTCAATTTATTAAGGGCTGCCAGGGCAGATGCCAGTGAGACCTGCTGTTCAAGAATGATGTGTACCAGGGTTTCAAAGTTGTTTTCTCTTGCCCAAAGTGGCGGGTAGCCGAACAAATCAATAACCCTACGCAGATCCGTATCATTTCCGCTCAACTGATCACAAAGAGAATGATAATTTTCAGGGGCAATAGTTACAGGGATATCACCGGCTGCGTGCATGGTCTATTGTTTGTGTGGTATATGTTGGCTGTTTAGGTAGATCTAGTAAAAAAGATGTACCCGGTATATCAGCATATCAAAGTTTTTTATTCCAGATTGGACGTACTGTATCTGGTTATCAATAGTCACTTCATGAGTCGAATTTTCAATTTAATCGGCTCAAAATTTTGTTATATTTGAGCCAATTATTTCCGTTAATCGGCTCAAAATGTATTATTGGTAATACCCGGACTGGCCCGAATTCACATATTCACAGCAAGGACTCACCACTGTTTCCATAGCATTTGCCCGCGAACTCGGTACATCCAGCGGTCTGATGCAAAACCTTGATCATGAAATAATGCAACAGGCCGAGTTGGAAATTCTGATTTTTGAGGCAATGAAAAACTCAGAAATAGAAGGAGAATACATGAGCCGGATAGATGTGATGTCGTCTATCCGCAAAAACTTAGGTATAACAGACGATCAAAGAATGGCAGATCGCAGAGTTGCTGGTATAGCTGCCCTGACGACAATGGTCAGGAAACAGTCAAAGCAACAATTAACTTCAGAAATGATATTGGACTGGCATAAGATTCTGATGCAGTCTTTTCAGGGAATAAATGCTGGTTATTGTCGGAAAAGACAGGAGCCTATGCAGGTAATTTCAGGAACTTTCGGGAAAGAGACAATTCATTTTCAAGCGCCACCTGCCCCTCAGATTGAACAGGAAATGAATCAGTTTCTGGAATGGTTTAATACTGATTTAAAACCCGAGACCGACGAGATTACGGTAGCATTAGTCAAGACAGCCATTGCCCATTTATATTATGAATCCATTCACCCGTTTGAAGACGGAAATGGTCGTATTGGAAGAGCGCTTGCTGAGTTTACATTGTCTAATAGCCTGAAGATTCCGGTACTTCTGTCACTATCAAAGGCTATCGAAAAAAACAAAAGCCAATATTACAGTGCGTTAAAACTGGCTCAATCGGGGCTGGAAATCTCCCGGTGGATTCTTTACTTTATCAATGTCATACTGGATGCGCAGCGGGATGCAAGGGAAACGATTGAATTCACAGTGACAAAAAGTATATTTCTTAATCAATACAGATCCCTGTTGAATGAAAGACAAACAAAAGTGATTAACCGTATGCTTCAAAGCGGACCTGAAGGTTTTGAAGGTGGAATGAGCGCGGCGAAGTATATGTCTATTTCGAAAACATCCAAGGCCACTGCCACAAGGGATTTACAGCTGCTTCATCAGAGCGGAATTTTTAACCAGCTGGGGGCAGGAAGATCAGTCCGGTATGAGCTCAATTTTCCATCATAAAATATTCGTTTTTCAGTCTGTAAACTTTACCGTATATGAAAACAATTTACCTCGCACTGACATTGATTCTGGCGATAGCGATGCCCCTGACTACGCTTGCTCAGAATTACGACGAAAGTAAAGTCGCGGCATACACCCTGCCTGATCCGCTTGTGGGAAATGATAAAAAGGTGATTACCACAACGAGCGAATGGGAGAATGAACGCAGGCCGGAAATCCTTCGTCTCTTCGAAGACTATGTATATGGGGAAATGCCGAAGTCTTATGATGAGATCAGTTTTAAAGTTGTCAATCAGAATGACAAGGCAATGTCCGGTAAAGCCACTTTGAAAGAAGTGCAGCTCACAGTGACGCAAAGTCAGCATTCGGTCGGAATCAACGTCGTTCTGTTTATTCCCAATAGTGTTAAAAAACCGGCACGTGCATTTCTTCTGATTAACAACAGGAGCCCGCGCAACACGCTTGCATCCAGGGACTCGATCAGCGGTTTCTGGCCTGCTGAACAGCTTATCGGCTCAGGCTATGCGATAGCGGCCTTTCACTATGCCGATGCTGCGCCGGATCATCAGGATCAATATCAAAATGGTGTCCTTCGTCTCTATCCTGAGCTTGCGAAAGCAGACAATGGTATGAAGGCGGTAGGAGCGTGGGC
>DASYHR010000974.1:0-3237 GCA_035998385.1 Dyadobacter sp.
AGGTGATGCAAAAGGCTCATCTTATACCACGGTAAAAGTTGAGTGCAGAAGACTGATGGTTGAAGGTGTTTCAACTGAAAACGGGGAATTTAAGAGTTCGGATTTTACTGTCAATTTACGTTCTCCCAAAATCAATGAAACAGAAAAAATAGCATTGAAACCACGTGAATTGGATTACCTGCACTGGGACGATCAGCTCACTTTTGAGTTTACAGGAAAACAACCGAAGATTTGTGCTTTGGAAATTGTTCCCAACAAAACAGCAAGAACGATTTTCCTGGCGGGGAACTCAACGGTAGTGGACCAGGCGAACGAACCTTATGCTTCCTGGGGACAAATGATTCCACGTTTTTTTCAGTCTGGTTCCATCGTAATTGCCAATTATGCCGAATCAGGAGAGTCACTCAGGAGTTTTAACGGTGCCAAAAGGTCTGCCAAGATTTTCTCCCAAATGAAAACGGGTGATTATCTTTTTATTGAATTTGCGCATAACGACCAAAAGCAAAAAGATCTCCAGCCTTATGTCGGATACAAAGCTTTGCTTGAAGGACTTATTGAACAAACAAGGGCCAAAGGCGGGATCCCGGTGCTGGTAACCTCTATGCACAGGCGCAATTTTGACTCTACAGGACATATCATTAATACGCTTGGCGAATTTCCTGAGGCTGTCAGACTCGCAGCCAAAGAACATCAGGTTGTACTTATTGATCTGAATGCGATGAGTAAAACACTTTGGGAAGCACTGGGTGTAGAAGAATCAAGAAAAGCTTTTGTACATCTCCCAGCGAACACCTTTCCCGGAAAGAAAGATGCAATTTCCGACAATACGCATTTCAGCAATTACGGAGCATATCAGCTGGCCCGATGTATCATTGAAGGTATCCGCAAAGCAGATACACAGCTGGCATCTTATCTGACTCCTGATATCCCAATTTATGATCCGGCCAACCCCACTCCGTTCAATACATTTGATTTCCCGCAAAGTCCGTTGGTAAATGCGGTGAAGCCCGACGGTAATTGATTGAAAAAGATTATTGTTTCAAAAATTTGAGAGACCGGGATAACTTGCCTTTCCCGGTCTCTATTTGTAAGATATAGATTCCCGGTACCAGAGAAGAGACAGAAATATTTCCCTTCTTAGTTTCAGCATCTTTTACATGTTGCACCCTCATCATTAATCGGCCCAAAGGATCATAAATAGAATACGATTCTACGGCTACCTCACCGACATCACCTTTAATTTCTATCTTATCTGCTACCGGATTGGGAGAAAGATTTAGTTTCTCCATAAACTCAGCTGGACAATCACTTTGCACAATACGGCTGTACATCACTTTACCATCTTCAGCATGTTCTGCAATGCGATAGTACGCAACTTCATCATTGTTTGTATCAGCAAAACGATAATCCTGTGACAGCGTAGGAGTGCCGTTTGCCGCAGTATTACCGACAACTGACCACTGCTTTCCATCTTTACTTTTTTCTATTTCAAAATAATCCGCATTGATTTCTGAAGACGTTCCCCATTTCAGTGTTACACCTTCCGTTCCGCAATTCGCCTTAAAGTATGTGAAGAGCACAGGCAACGGGGCCTCAACCTTTTTTACCGTATTGTTCCTGGATATCAACCAATAGTCAGGGTCTAAAGTAACCGTTTCAGCTACGAAACCAAGGTTTTCAGTGAATGTCTGATCATTGACAATATGATTCGCAACAACAAGTTTTTCCTGACCGGTAGTCTCATTTCTGAATAGTACTGGTACCGGTAACTGAAAAAATGTGACCGAATGATGAGACGTGGTTTGCCCGAGTTTGAACTGGACCGAGGTTCCTGTCTGAGACCATTCGAGCTGATAGGAAGGATGCCCCTGGCCTGTATACCACTGATCAAAAAAATAGGTCAGGTCTTTACCGCTTGCAGCCTCTAAATGTGCTTTTAAATGATGGTTTTGAGCAAAATGAAAGGCGAGTGAAGGATCATTGATATAGTTACGGACAGCATTGAAAAAAACCTGATCCCCGAGAATCCACCGAAGCATGTACAACAGATGAGAACCTTTGTTGTAACTCAGCCGGTTGTCAAAAATCCTGTTCACACTGGCAACATTGTCCACACGTACTGAACCACCCGCAATACTCGTAATCGTATTAATTTCTGACTGTCTTTTCGCTTTAGTTCTTTCGGGATATTTATACTCCATATACATGCTCGCAAGGTGCGTTGCAAAACCCTCATTGAGCCATATATCTTCCCAGCTCCCACATGTTATTTTATTGCCAAACCACTGATGCGCCAGTTCATGCATTACAAGTGTTTCATCTGTATTATACATAAAAGAGCTGGTCTGATGCTCCATGCCACCACCCCAGCCAAACTGTACATGTCCATATTTTTCATTGATAAAAGGATAGGTACCAAACCAATTGCTGAACAATTGGAGGCCGTCCAGCGTATTTTGCGTTCCAGCCTGAAAGATTGACAGATTTTCAGGATAACAATGTGTCTGCATGGGCAATGTCGCCGAGCCTATTGTCACACTATTGTTAAACACGACATAGTTGGTTACCGCAAAACAGACCAGATAACTTGCAATAGGATATTTGTGTTGCCAGTGGGTTATGGTTTTATTGCCTGCTATCGCTTTTTCACTTTTGAGAAGCCCATTCGCTGCCGCTTTGTACGCTGCAGGATGGGTAATGAATATATCAATCCCATTATCAGCTTTGTCGTCCAATCCATTTTTACAGGGCCACCAATCTTTGCTTCCGAAAGGTTCACTTAATGTCCACATCACCGGCACCGCCGGATTTCCGTGTGATCGTAGCACAAAGGATCCGTTTCCGGAACTGACAGGCGCTCCTTCGTAAGTTATAGTTACTGAATCCAGGGTACCGGCCGACACATTGGCTGGGAATGTGATCTGAAGCAAATCACCAGACCGGGATGAAGCCAGAGATGTAGCGCGTTGCGAAACCTGAGAAACCGAGAGTGTACCGGACAGATCGAAGGATATTGCATTTCCGGCAGTTGTCATGACGTAGTAGGCCGTCACTTTTCCACGGATATAGTTTACTGCGGGATCAACCTCCCATTCAGCCCTGTAATATTTAACGTCAAAATTGGTAGAAGCAAGCGACGCCATGCTGCGGGCGGATACGCGTTTTTCATGTCTGTTCATTTCCATCCGGGAAATGTCCTCAGTGGACAACTCTTTGTTACCTGGAATATGCTCAACC
>DASYHR010000976.1:0-3589 GCA_035998385.1 Dyadobacter sp.
CCCGCGTGAGCCATAAATAGCCGTTGCGGATGCATCTTTCAATATCTCCATCGATTCAATATCATTAGGAGAGATCGAAGCCAGCGGATTTTGCCCCGCTCCGTTTCCGCCTGCAGTGCCTCCGGCCGTGATCGGATAACCATCAATCACATACAATGGCTCATTACCGCTACTCAAAGAGTTACCTCCACGAATACGAATAGAAACACGCCCGCCCGGTGCCGAGGAAGCCTGCGTAACCTGCACCCCGGCTGCTCTTCCCTGAATGGCCTGGTCGAACGAGGTCGTTGGCAGTTTTTTCAGATCTTCTGATTTGATGGAAGAAATCGCGCCTGTCAGGTCACTTTTCTTTTGCGTTCCGTAACCCACCACGACCACTTCTTCAAGTGCTTTGTCATCGGTTTTTAAGACAACATCGAGTGTTGTTCTGTTGCCGGGCTGCAGTTCCTGTGATATGTATCCAACATAGGAAAACACCAGTACTGGATTGCTTTCCGTCAGATCCAGTTGGTAGATTCCTGATATATCGGTTGTAGCACCTTTCGAAGTTCCTTTGACAATGATGTTGACACCTGGCAGCACTTCACCTTTCTCATCGGTCACCTTTCCGGTGAGTTGCTGTACGGCAGGCTGATTTTGCAGAGGCGCCACAGTGGCTTCTTCTTTCGCTTTTTGTTCTCTCCGGATGACAATATTCTTGTTGAAAATCTTGTAAGATAGGGGGAGACTCTCAAAAAGCTGACTCAGGGTCTGGTCAATAGTGCCGTTTTTTACGTTGACAGATACAAGCCGGGATGATGGCAAATCCAGCTTGTCATAAAGAAACAGATATTCGGTTTGGCTTTCAATGGCTTTGAATGCAGCCTCAATAGAAACGTTCCGCTTTTCCAGCGTGATTTTCTGGCTGTATCCGTTAGCGGCCACCTGCGACAACGTGGCCATCAGCAGTAGCGTCACTATTTTCATAGTCTTTATCAAATTAGCGGCTGTGGCGGGCCGATAGGGTTTACCACGCCATTGTAAAAGGTTTATTTTCATATCTTTGAAAGATTTAGGTAAAAAATAATTGCTTTTCCGAGCAGGAAAGATTGTTCAGCCTGAGTTGTCCGAGGGGAAATGTTCGCAGCATTTTCCCTTTTTCAATTTCAGACCATTCCAATCTCATGGGGGAGGATGGGCATAGGGTTTCATGTGATGGGTCAGGTTTAGTAAAGTTTTAACGATATTGGTTATACGTAATTGGTCTATTCGGACACGATTACTTTCTTATTTTCAATTCTGCAATTCACACCTGCGTAACGTAACATATTGAGTAATTCGGAGATATTGACGTCCATAGAAACCTTCCCGGTAAACTGCCGTACAGGTACTTTTCCCTCGTATTGGATCTGTATGTCATACCATCGTGAGGCTTTTTTCATAATCTCTTCGATACTTTCATCCCTGAAAAAAAACAGGCCCTTTTTCCAGGCAATGGCTTCGTCTGTATCAACTTCTTTGGTTTTGATATTTCCATTGCTACCAATAGCCGCCTGCTGACCAGGGACCAGTTTTTTGCTGTTAGTTTGACTGGCTAACGAAACTGATCCTTCAATTAGAGTAGTTCTGGAAGTAGCCTCATCCTGATAGGCCATGACGTTAAAGGTGGTACCGAGCACCTCAATTTCACTATCCTGAAAATGTACCCGGAAGGGTCTCTTCTTGTCTTTGTGGATTTCAAAATAAACTTCGCCGGTAATGTCGACTCTTCTTTCATTTTGGGCAAATGCAGCCGGAAAACGAATCGATGAGGATGAGTTGAGCCAGACCTTGCTGCCATCGGGAAGCGTAACCTGATATTGTCCTCCTTTTGGAGTTGTTAACGTGTTTACCTGATTCGCGTCGGGAACAGTCCCCGTATTTTGTGCATTGTAGGTCAGCTGCCCGTCACTGTTTTTGCTTATCGCAGCTCCACCCTGAGTTGCAAGCAGCCCGTTGTTGGCGCTATCGAGTAGAATGGTTGAACCGTCTGCGAGTGTAAGTGTAGCCCGATTTCCGCCCGGTTCCACATCATGAATTATCTCAGGTATGATGGCGTGCTCCCGCTGGCTGGTTTTTGCCTTGAATTTATAGAAAGTACCAAGTCCGAACAAAATAAAGATAGCCGCTGCTGCAAACCGCCACCAATACAGTCTCCTAAGTTTTGATGGCTCATAATCCTGTTCAGATTCCTCATGGATGATGCCATTGAAAATCGCGTCGGTTTCATCTGGAGAGAAGAAAGCAGGTTTGTCGTCTGAATTCTCCCACAGTTCCTTTAACAAATCAGACAGTTCCTGATCTCCCTGCGCCTTTCTGACGAGTGACATGAACTCGTTCGTTTCTTCCGCTGTGGCAATACCGGAATAATATTGCCTGAACAGATAAGACATCCTTGTAGAAAATTCATGCATAGCCCGAACACTTATTTTCAATCCGCAGTAGTACGTGATTTATACTTAGGACAGAAAAAATGTTAAAAATGGGGGTATTAAAATATGAATTTTTCTAAAATAAATTGGATATAAATAGTATTGCGCTGATTGTGAGCCGTTTGCGAACGTAGCTGGTGATGGACTCTGTGGAAATTTGCAGATATTTTTTAACTGTTTCTCTGGATAAGCTCATGCGCTCTGCAATTTCGGCATATTGCAAACGCTCATGCCGGCTCAGCAGATACACTTGTTTCTGCTGCTGTGGAAGGCGGTCAATCGCTTCATCCACAAGCAGGTATCTTTCATTTTCTTCAAACAGATCTGCAATGGGCATTTCATCACTAACCTGCTCCAGATTGTTGATTGTAAAATGTTTTGCTGCAGCGGTTTTGAGGCAGTTGAGAGCGTGATTTCTGGAAATGACAAAAAGGTAACTCTTGAAATTATTTAAATCTCCGAGCGACGTTCTGTTTTTCCAGATTTTTAAAAACACATCCTGCACCACCTCCTCAGCAAGTTCCCGGGACTTGGTAATGTGATAGATATGCGCGCCTAACTTATTGTGGTATAGGTCAAACAACTGTCGGAATGCACGTTGATCCCCATCCGCTACCTGGCGCAAAATGTCCTTTTCTTCACATGTCGGAGCGGGGTGTAACATTTCTTTCAAGTTCTTTTAACAATAGAATTTTTCAGGAAACTGTTTTGATATAAAGCAAATGTTGTTCAATCCTACTTGGTAAGACGAAATGATTACATTTTAACCTGATATAATATTGTTTTATTATCATTGAGTCGTTTTCTTTGGCTGTCGTATAAATTTGACCTATATTGAACTTTTTGGAGAACACATCTGTATTTGTTGTTACAAAACATCTCAAACTTAAGACTAAACCCATTTAGTGAAGCCAAAGAAAAATTTTCACGTATTGCTTGTCGAGGACGATGCCGACGACCAGCTACTGATTGAAGAGGCGTTTCATGACACAGAACTGCCTGTGACTATTGATTTTGCAATAGATGGACGCCAGGCATTAGATATGCTTTCGAAAGATACTTACACGCCGGATCTCATTTTACTGGATCTTAATATGCCGGTCATGAACGGATTTGAAGTTCTCAGCCAATTGCAGTCA
>DASYHR010000991.1:0-3110 GCA_035998385.1 Dyadobacter sp.
CATTCATTGAAAAATGCAGGATCCATATGTTTGATCGCGTCGAGGCGGAACCCGTCACAACCGGATGTTTCCGTGAACCACTCTCCCCAGTTTTTTAATTCCTGCCGCACATGTGGATTTCTGAAATCAATATCCGAGAGCATCAGATAGTCATAATTGCCATTTTCCAGATCAAGCACATCCTGCCAGCCTTCACCATATTGGTTCTGGATGCTGTAAATCGCATTTTCCTCAGTACCGGCGTTGTAATCAACCCCTGAAAAACAGTGGTAATCCCAAATAAACTGAGAATACTTTCCGTTTCTTCCCGGAAAAGTAAATTTGGTATATGCTTCGATCTCAAAAGTATCACTGACAAACTCGGTGCGGTTATCTGGCACAACCTCCTTCACCGGCACTGTTTCAATTTCATCTGCTCCACCCATATGATTAAGTACGATGTCGCAATAAACCTGTAATCCCGCTTCTTTTCCGGCGGCAATAGCTGCCAAAAATTCTTCACGGGTTCCGTATTTGGTTCGGACTGAACCTTTCTGATCAAATTCTCCCAGATCATACAAATCGTAAGAATCGTAACCGGTAGAGTCTGCGCCCTTCATACCTTTGTGCGCAGGTGGCAGCCACACAGAATCAAACCCTATTTCTTTCAGGTGTTTTGCCTGGTCTTTGAAGTGATTCCACAGTGAACCATCGGCTGGCAGATACCACTCGAAGAACTGCAGCATTGTAAAATTTTCCATTTGGTGTGTTAAGTTCAATATAATTCCTGAATATTAAATAACTGTACCGCAACAGCACAGCTAGCCCATAATTACTGTGGCAATCGATACAAGCACCACAGAAAGCATCATGGAAAGAAATACAAGTAATGAGGATTGCTCTTCATCAGCTTTTAAAAACGCAGCAAAAACAGTGACATTGGCAGCTACCGGAAACAGCGGCACCAAAGCAAGCATACGGATATCGTCCTCTTCCACATTGCCTGATATGGCTGAAACCGCCAGAATCAGCACTGTGATGATGGCTGCCGCGGCCAGGGTGCGGATAGTCAGTAATTTGGCAAAATATGGTACACGTATCTTACCAAAATCCACATTGCCCAACTGCAAACCTACGATGAACATACCTGCTGCAGAAACAGCAAAACTAACGACACTTAACGCCGGTTTTACTATTTCAGGGGTTTCGACCTCAAAGAACTTACAGATCACACCTGCGAGAAAAACGTAGAGAAATGGAATGCTAAGCACCTCGCGTCTTGCCTGTCCGGACGAGAACTTGGTTTTGGCAACCTGGTAAAATCCGATTGTGTCTCCATACAACGCCGACCCCAGATAAATACAGATCAGCACGCTCACACTTTCTTCACCAAAAAGTGCTTTCACTGTAGGTATTCCGAAGAAAGCAATATTGAAAAAGGAAAATGAGCTCCGAAGTAAAAGAGGATCAGTCTCTGTGGCAAACTTACGTTGGACGGGAATAGCCACAAAATTCATAATCAGCGCCAACAGAAAGGTGACAATCGGAAGCGTAACGAGTTTTGAAGGCTCTGCATCCAGCATATTGGTAAATACCACCAGCGGCAGCAGTACATTGATCAGCGGCTTGGATACAAAATCAGAATTGAAATCGAATTTTTTGGCGATCAGATATCCCGCCACAACAAATGCCATCACCGGCAAAAGCTCTCCGTATAACTTAAGCAGGTTGTCCAATGATCTCTCTGGTTAGGTGGCGGCAAAGTGTACCAATCATTTTCACATTGAACCAAACTGCATTCACATCCAGCAGCGTACCGTTGGTGATATGGCCTACGGCATACAGTCCCTGTGTACTGTCTCCATCCAAGGTTACCTGCATTGTGTCAGGATTGATGCGGATGCCGCCCACCGGATCAGCTTCAATCAGTCCGTCCTTGGCCAGATTCTGAATCAATTCCGATTTCATCATCTTGACCGCAGCAGCTGGTCCGGTTGCATTGATCAGATACTTTTCATTTGCAAGTTGATTCTTACCAAAAGTCAGTTCGAAGGATTTGGACTGATCATCAAACTCCACAGATGTCAGATCTGCCACGATGGAAAGTCTGCCTTTCTTAAACAATGCCGCTATCCGCTGTGCGTTCACAAGAGGCATACAGTGGCGGTTGATCCCCCAAAGACCTCCAACCCATTTTTTGAATTTTAGCTTTTCAGATTCTTCAAGCCATTTCCACATTTGCGTACTGTCGTAGCGGAGCGAATACGGTATATTAGTCAAAGCATCTCCTCCATTTTTTGCGAGTGCAATATCTTCTTTCAGAAGTGTTGCCGCGTCCTTATCGGTTCTTGCGGTCGCTTTCCAGTCGATCTTTTTACCCTCCAGAGCTTCAGCCTCTTTGATGAACAAACGAAGCATGTCTTTCACAGTTGGCCGGCGGAGTTTGGTACGCTGAATTTCGTGCAGATTACGAAGGGTGATATACTTGCGCTCCGGCATGGGCTGGTCGTCAGCCTGCACTCTGGGTAGCAGACCATCCAAAGAGTAACATGTAATCTTTCCTGTATAGCCGTTGTCCTCCAGGGTCATTAAGGCGTCAATTGCACTTAAACTGGATCCGAGAATTCCCACCTGGGCATCTTTGGGGATTTTTTTCAATAGTGGGCTCGAGGGCCATGGAGACGAAAAATAGGTATCGTGTTTTTCAAGCTCAGCATAATTATTCGCTATAGGGGTACCAGGCGCCAGCAAAACGAAGTCAGTTTTGTGCGACTCTCCATTTGCCAGATTGATCTTGAATCCGGATTTCAGCTTACTGATATTTTCTGCCTGTGCATGGATGACAGACACGTCCATTCCCTCCTTTTTTGACAGTTTCAGGTAACACTCAAATTGGCTTTTCAGATAATCACCATATAGACGGCGCGTCGCAAAAGCCTCATGTCTTCCCTTGTTATCAACCACCTCTGCTTCAACCTGGTGTTCATTTTCGATCAGCCAGTCGCTGAAATGTTCGGGCTCATCTACATGAATTCCCATCAGGTTAGCCTGGGTATTGAGTATGTGTCCGGGCTGTTTGGTACCAAAGGCGAGCCCTTTGCCTACTTCCTTATTTTCTTCAATAATTGTGA
>DASYHR010001017.1:0-2845 GCA_035998385.1 Dyadobacter sp.
GGCCAATGTAGGTGATGCTAAAACACTGATCATCCATCCGGCATCCACCACGCACTCCCAACTGTCCGATCAGGAACAGTTGGCGGCAGGTGTGTTACCCACACAGCTAAGATTGTCTGTTGGTATTGAGCATATTGACGATATTATTGCAGACATCGAAAAAGCCTTGATTTAAACTTCTCACTACAGAAAATGGGATCCCGCTCTCAGGGATCCCATTTTTGCTTAATTATTTTTACTCATTGATACCTTCCAGGGCAAACAGAAATGAGTATTGCAAGGCCACTTCTTTCAGATATTCAAACCGCCCTGACGCTCCACCGTGACCCGCCTCCATATTCGTTTTAAGTAACAGGACATTATTATCTGTCTTCAACTTTCTAAGCCTGGCTACCCATTTCGCAGGTTCGAAATACTGTACCTGACTGTCGTGCAATCCGGTCGTAACCAGCATATTGGGATATGCTTTTGCTTCGACATTGTCGTATGGAGAATACGATTTCATATAGTCATAGTATTCTTTCTCTGCCGGATTACCCCACTCGTCAAACTCGTTGGTTGTCAGAGGGATAGATTCGTCCAGCATGGTGGTCACAACATCCACGAACGGTACGTCAGCGATAATGCCATTCCATAAATCCGGTCTCATATTGGCAATAGCACCCATCAAAAGCCCTCCTGCACTGCCACCTTCCGCATACAAATGTGCCCGGCTGGTATATTGCTCAGCTATCAGATACTCTCCACAGGCGATGAAATCTTCAAATGTATTTTTCTTACGGAAAAGCTTGCCGTCTTCGTACCAGTGCCTTCCCATTTCCTGTCCGCCGCGAACGTGTGCAATGGCAAATACAAATCCCCTGTTCAACAGACTCAATCGTCCTGAACTAAAACCGGCGTCCATGCTATTGCCGTAGGAGCCGTATGCATAAAGTAAGACCGGAGACTGTGCATTCCGCTCAAAACCATTTTTATAGACGAGGGAAACAGGAATCTTCGTTCCGTCATATGAGGTTGCATACAACCGTTCTGTAGTGTATTTCTCCGGCTCATACCCTCCTACCACTTCCTGGCGCTTTTTCAGCACCTTTTCACGGCTGACCATATCATAGTCATATACTGAATTAGGCGTCGTGAGCGAAGTATAGATATATCGTAAAGATGTGCTGTTGTATTCAGGATTTGAGGCTGTATATGCAGCATAGGCAGGCTCTCCAAAATCAACATGATGTTCCTCTGATGAATTTTCACTTCTGATTCTCAACTGGATCAGTCCGTTTTTTCGCTCGGTCACCACCAGAAAATCACTAAATACATCAATACCCTCCAGCAGTACATCTTCTCTGTGTCCGATCACCTCTTTCCAATTCTCCACGCCCGTATTATCCAGAGGCGTTTCCATCAATCTGAAATTGAGGGCATCCTTATTGGTAACGATCAGAAAACGATTGTTGTGGTGTTCGATATCATACAGCACATCTTTCATCCGTGGCTGGAAAACAGAAAACTCTCCTTCGGGATTGTCGGCATTCAGAATGAAGTATTCAGAAGACATCGTCGCTGATGAAGCAATGATGATAAATTGTTCTGATTTGGTTTTACCTACGCCGATGTAATTACTCTTGTCTGTTTCGGTGTACACGACCACATCCTCCTCCTCACTTGTACCAAGTTTGTGACGTTTGATTTTCTCACTGAGCAGGGTTTGCGGATTGGTAGCAGTATAGAAAAGTGTCCTGTTATCATTGCCCCACTCCGACCCTCCGCTGGTCGGATAAATAGTGTCTGCAAGCAACTCACCCGTCAGCAGATTTTTAACATGCAACGTATACTGCCGGCGGGATACCGTATCGACTCCGTAAGCCAGCAGTGTATTATCCGGACTGATATTAAACCCCGCCACAGAATAATAGGCATGCCCTTCGGCCATCCGATCTACATCCAGCAAAATTTCCTCTTCTGCTTCCAGCGATTCTTTCTTGCGACAGTACTTAAAATACTGCTCTCCTTCTTCACTTCTGGTGTAATAAAAATACCCATTACTATAAACCGGTACCGACTCATCGGTTTCCTTAATACGTGATTTCATCTCCTGATAGAGTCGGGATTGGAGCTGATCGGTCCCTGCCATCATGGAGTTTGTGTATTCATTTTCAGAATTCAGATAGGAAACTACCTGGTCACTATCGGGACCTTCCCTGAAAAAATCACCCATCCAATAGTATTCATCATTTCTCAAATCTCCGTGCCTTCCGGTTTCAAACGCTTTTTCATCTGCGACGGGCGCAGTCAATACCGGCCATTGATATGCTTGCTTCACTGTTTATTTATAATTTTATACTTAAGAATATGTAATTAACTTGCTGATAATCAAAACGATTAATAATAATAAGTATAAAACATATATTACTATTAATAATTATTAAATTATTGTATGGTATATACTTTCTATATTAATAGAATGTATATACATATTCTATACTTTTGTATTTTTAAAATGATTTATTAGGTTTAAATGAATTAAAATGACAGTACTTTATTTATGATCTATATTATTTAAATTGTTAATACTATTAAAAAATATAAAACTTATTAAATGTATAATACTTTTTATTATTTCAAAATGTACAAAATGCCCTAAAAGTCACGCAGAAATCTGTGTTGCCTTTCCAAATTCATCAGGCACAAATATTATATTTGAGTTTCGAAATTAACAGTTCTTATGGATAAACCGGTTCACAAGCTTTTCCTGCTCGACGCTATGGCGTTGATCTATCGTGCTCATTTTGCTTTTATCAAGGCACCAAGGATCACCTCGAAAGGCTTAAACACCAGCGCAGTTTTT
>DASYHR010001030.1:0-4619 GCA_035998385.1 Dyadobacter sp.
CAGGGATTCGGACAATATATTGTTTCCTCCCAGAGTTTCAGCTGGAACGTGCTTTATCCGGTTGCCAGTCAGGCGAGATTGATCCAGGTAAAGGCCGACGCAGTAGGGGATAAGTGGACCAAAGGCGTTGGTCAGGTATTGGAAGCGCTGGTAATTGCCAAAGCGACAGCGCTGTATGGAGACGTGCCTTACAGTCAGGCGTTTGATGAAGCTAATTTCCCTGCTCCTGTGTTTGACAAACAGTCCGATGTCTACAAAGCACTTCAGTTAACTTTGGACAATGCGATCCTGAATCTGTCGGCCCCGTCAGGTCTTGCATTCAGCCAACAGGATTTTCTATACAAAGGCGATGTTGCCAAATGGAAGGCAGCTGCCAACACATTAAAAGCCAGACTGTATCTGCACACTGCAGAATACGACAACGCGATTGCCAGCGCAGGCAATGGCATCAAAAGCCAGGCGGCAAATATGCTCATCCCGCATGGAAGTGCGCTGGGTGTCGATTTGAATCAGAATTACGATTTTTTTCGTGTAAACCGCGCAGGTGACACAGGTTTTGACGGCGCTTACCTGCCCAAACTCATGCAGTCGCGCATCAGCTCGGCCAACACTAAAACGGATGAAACGGCTCTTTATAACCATTATTTCAAAACAGGAATCATTGCTCCGGGAAGTCTGGATGCCAACACAACCGACGGCGCCTTAATGGCCAATTCTTCACATCCCATTATGACTTACTACGAAAATGAGCTGATCACCGCTGAAGCACAAGCAAGGAAAAACAGACTGGATCAGGCGCTGACTGCGTTAAACGCGGTGCGTACAGGACTGGCGGGCGGTTATCTTCATGGAGCGGTACTACCGGCTTCCGGACGCAAATACGAACCTTATACACTAAGCGACTTTTCGGTAAATGGAATCGCCAACCCGGCTAAAACAGCCAGTGCGCAGCAAGCTATACTTTACGAGATCATCTCACAGCGTTATATAATTTTCCTTCTGCAATACGAGGCTTTCAACGATTACCGGCGGTTGGCAAAGGCGACCCCGGTTGTGCAATTGCCTATTCCGTTGTACGTCGGCACCCGCAAACCGCAGCGCTTCATTTATCCGCAAAGTGAAATCGCAACCAATCCGAATGTGCCTAAACCGTTGCCGGATCAATTTGTAAATGTTGCTATTTTTTAGAGTGAGTGCTCAGCTGATCCGAATCCTATGATGAGAAACAAAATACCTGCGCTGTCTGAAAATACAAACCTGCGGTACGCCAATTTTATTGCGTTGTATTTCGCCGAAGGCCTGCATATGGGCATGCTCTTCGTGGGTATTCCAACGTGGCTGGCCATGCAGGGTAAAACACCGACCGAGATTGGCGCATTTGCTGTAGCGTGCTCTGTTCCGTGGACATTTAAATTTGTCGCCGCACCACTGATGGATCGGTACGCTTATCTGCCTATGGGTCGTAAGCGGCCATGGGTGATCGGTGCTCAGATAGGTCTGACGGCTGGTTTTGCTTCACTGGCCTTTGTGCCTGAGCCGCTGATCAATCTGGATTTATTGAATATAGCTGCCTTTATCGCTTCGTTTTGCGGCGCTTTGCAGGATGCCGCAACTGATGGCATGGCAGTCGATGTGCTTGAAGATCATCAGCAGGCGCGCGCGAACGGTTTTATGGGCGGGGCGAGAATGATCGGAAGCTCACTTGCCCTGGCAGTCGGCAGTTGGATACTGAATACACATGGCTTTACTGCTGCAATTCTTGTGATCTCGGTCTTGATAGGTCTGATGACATTCGTACCGGTCTTGCTCAGGGAACAGCCTGAGGAAAAACTGCTGCCCTGGACTGCCGGCAAGGCGTCTGAACAAAATCAGACTATGCAGCTTACCAGGTGGTCAACAATAATAGAATCGCTGTACAGTCTTTTCCGCTTGCGGGGTTCGCTTCTTGTCGCCGGGTTGATGTTCGTATCGATGGGCTCCTACAACTAATTTGAAACGCTGCTGCCGCTCTTCGCTGTAAAAATTACCGGCTGGACCAACACATTATATTCACAGGCCTTTGCAACGGCTGATCTGATCGGAGGCATTGCGGGGCTTCTTATCGGGGGATATCTTATTGAACGATTCGGGAAGAAACGGATGATAGGCATTTATTTTTTTCTGATTATGTCAATAACAACTGTACTGATCCTTTCAAAATCCTTATGGGTAAACAGCACTTTTCTGTATGGCTTTATCATTACGTACCGGTGGCTGAATGCCTTTGCTAAAATCGGCGTCTACGCCATTGCCATGCAGTGTTGCTCAAAAAAAGTGTCTGCGAGCCAGTTTACTTTTTACATGACACTCGGCTCACTGGGTTCGATGGCAGGCGCGACGCTGATCGGGCCGATGAAAGAGAATTTTGGCTGGGAGATGACATTTTCACTTTTCATAGTCCTGCTCGCCGTTGCCTGGCTGGTCATGTACATGTTGGATATAGCCAAATTAACAAACCGGATAGAAGAATTTGAGCAAAAGGAAATCGAGCAACCAGTTGTCATGGTTTAAAAAGAGGTTGTCTAGACATTTTCAATATGAATATTTTACTCGTATCAGGACCTGGAATATCGCTCAAAGAGCCCTACAACAGCGGTATAGAAGCTTTTATGGTTTCTTTTGCCAACCAACTTGTTGAAAAGGGGCATGCTGTTGATGTTGTTGCAAATGATGCGGATGCCAGCGCCAAATTTACGGTTGTCAATCCGTTCAATGCCTCTAATACAGCTGAGCCCGATTTTCTTCAGGGTCTCAAAGAAAAACGCGAGTTCAGCAATCTGGATGTCAGCCCATATGATCTGATCCACTACAATATGTTCTATCCACATCTGCTGCAGGCGGGAGTGCATTTCAATAAAACTTCATTTTTGACGCTGCATTCACCACCTGAGCAAAAACGTATAACAGCGTATAAAAATCTTTTGCAGGAAAGCGATATCACATTAGTAGCAGTGTCGGAAAGAATCAAGATGCAATGGGACCAGGCGCTGGGTATAGATATGCCTCTGATTAACAATGGTATTGATATGGATCTTTGGAGCGTCCGGACATCTGAAGACAGAGCATATCTGCTATGGTCGGCGCGGATCAACAAAGATAAAAATGTGGCAGCTGCCATTTGTGTAGCGAAACATTTGAGACTGCCGCTCAGGATCGCTGGCAGAATTGTCGACCAGCAATATTTTGATCAGCAGGTGAAACCGCATCTGAATGATCAGATTCAGTATGTCGGGCACCTGTCGCAGCTTCAGCTGAGCAGCCTGGCAAAAAATGCCTCTGCTTATCTGGCAACAGCAACCTGGCAGGAGCCTTTTGGTTTGGCTGCGCTTGAAATGTTGGCAAGCGGCGTGCCGGTGGTCGGTTTTCATACTGCTGTGCCACCGGATTGGAAGCATGAAAGTGTATTAATAACGGCATCACTGCGTTGGCAGGATTTGTCAGGGCTGATTGAAAAAAGTATTGCGGTCAGTCCGGCTACGTGTAGAGAATTCGCATCGACTATGAATATTCAAGGTATGTCTTCGGCCTACGTGAAATTATATACCGATGTGTTGGCCGAAAATAGTGTGGGCGAAAATTAATATCCGAAATATGAAAATCGCAGTGATAGCCAAAACCAGACTGCCGATTGCTGAGCCTTACCGGGGAGGTCTGGAAGCATTTACACACGGGCTATGCGAAGAATATATGCGTTTGGGTCACCAGATTACTTTGTACGCGCATAGAGACAGCGACCCGAATCTGAACGTAAAAGGTTTTTACGGGCAACAGCACCGGGACAATGAGTATTTCGAAATATATGAGAACGATGAATATCTTTCAATACTCGGAGACATTGAACAAAATGATTTCGATATTGTACACAACAATTCGACCCATGAGCTGCCAATACTGTGGGGTGTCACGGCGCGGGTTCCGGTGGTCACAACCATACACACGCCGCCGATCAGCAAGCTGAAAGCAGCGGTCAAAATTTGTTCGGGGTGTGAAAATCTTCATTTTGTAATGCCCTCAAAATCCTTTGAAGCTACCTGGCAACCCTATATGAATCATGGTTCAACTGTGATCTACAATGGTATCAATCTTTCTAAATGGCCGCTTGTGCGCACGAGCCGGGAGTATCTTTTTTGGTTTGGAAGAATCGTGCATGCGAAAGGTCTGGACATTGTAATAGACGCCGCGCATGAATTAAACATGCCCTTAAAGTTTGCCGGTCCGCTGGATGACCAAAAATATTTTGACCAGCAAATCAGCCCCCGTCTGGCTGAAAACGATACCTACCTTGGTCATTTGAAACAGGCTGAGATACAATCGTATATGAAGTCGGCAGCTGCTGTGGTAAATGCTGTCCGCTGGCAGGAGCCATTCGGACTTACCAACATTGAAGCGATGGCGTCGGGTGTGCCTGTCGCCGGATTTGACCGCGGTGCTTTTCGTGAATTAATCAGTGGGGAAAGTGGGTTAGTTGCCGAGCAAAAAAACGTGAAATCCCTGGCAAAAGCTATCGAAGCCGCGATACCATTGGCAAGTGACGGCGTCAGGCGTCACGCAGAAAAATTCTCCTTGACAACCATGGCTAA
>DASYHR010001052.1:0-3609 GCA_035998385.1 Dyadobacter sp.
ACTGGAGCATGGTGGTGTCCGGATCAGTGCATTTGGCACCAATGCAGATACAGCCTATCATCCTTTGATTGAGGAACGATATCCGCTTTTGTCAAGGGCGATTCTGGCAGGTGCATCTGCCCAGATCCGCAACATGGCGACCAATGGAGGTAACCTGCTTCAAAAAACACGCTGTTATTATTTCTATGATGTCAATACAGCATGTAACAAAAGGGAGCCGGGGTCGGGGTGTTCGGCGATTGGTGGTTACAACCGCATTATGGCCATTTTGGGGACAAGTGAAAGTTGCATTGCAGTATTTCCTTCCGATATGTGTATCGCTTTGGCTGCCCTGGGAGCAATGGTAAATATTACCGGGCCCGAAGGAGAAAGAACCCTGGCCTTTACAGCGTTTCATCGCTTGCCGGGAGATACTCCTCACCTGGATAATAACCTGGCAGAAGGTGAAGTGATTACAAGTATTGATCTGCCTGCAAATGGGTTTCGAGACAATTATTCCTATCTCAAACTAAGAGATCGTAATTCGTATGCCTTTGCACTGGTCTCAGTTGCAACTGGCTTGGATTTGCAGGATGGGGTAATCAGGGAAGCCAGACTGGCTTTAGGCGGGGTAGCTCACAAACCCTGGAGAGCTGAAGAAGCAGAGGTTTATCTTCAGGGTAAACAGCCCACCAGGGAAAATTTTGAATCGGCCGCGGAGATGGCGTTGGCATCTGCCGTAGGTTTTGAATACAATCAATTTAAAATAGAACTCGCGAAAAGAGCCATTGTCAGAAACTGTCTGATGGCGCTGGATCCGGCTTCACAACTTCCGGGTGCTCAGCCATCCCGTTGATTGGCCCAATCTGAAGTTCCGGGCAGGCGGAATTATTTTACATCTCATTCATCATGAATTATGTCCATATCACCATCAATAGGCCAGTCAGTCAGCAGGCTGGAGGGGCCTCAGAAAGTTACAGGAAAAGCGCAGTACGCCGGTGACTACAATGTGCCGGGACTGCTACACGGTTATGTAGTGAACAGTGCAATCACCAAAGGGGAAATCGTTGGTTTCAATACTGAAAAAGCGAAACGTCTCCCGGGACTGGTATCCATTTTTACCCATGAAAACAGACCATCCCTCGCATGGTTTAACCAAATGTATGCAGACATGGATGCTCCTCCGGGTGCACCATTCAGGCCTCTGCATGACAACAAAATACATTACAATGGTCAACCTATCGCCTTGGTTGTTGCCGAAACCTTCGAAGTTGCACGCCATGCTGCTGCACTTTTGGAGGTTGAATATAAAGAAGACACGTTCATTACCAATCTGGAAAATCATATAGACGATGCACACACGCCGGCAATAGGGCTGGCTACTATGCTGAAGCCACCTCCGCCCAAACCGCAGGGGGATTTTCAGGAAGCATTTGATGCGTCCTTTGCAAGGATTTCTGCAGAATATCAACACGGGACTGAGCATCACAACCCGCTGGAATTATTTGCTACGACTACCATTTATGAAGGCGAAGGCAAACTTACCATTTACGATAAAACCCAGGGTACAGTCAATAGTCAACTGTATGTAGGAAATGTATTTGGACTACACTACAAGGATATAAAGGTTGTTTCTCCATATGTCGGCGGAGCATTCGGTTCCGGGTTGCGTCCGCAATACCAGCTATTTATGTCCGTGATGGCGGCGTTGGAGCTTAAAAAGCCGGTACGTGTTACACTCGACCGAAGTCAGATGTTTACATTCGGACACCGCCCACCGACGATTCAAAATACCCGGTTTGGTGCAGATACGGACGGAAAGCTGACGGCCATGAACCATGCTGCGGTAGCCGAAACGTCTCGTTTTGAAGATTACACCGAAGTGGTCGTCAACTGGGCGCACATGCTTTACCCGGCTCCCAATACCCTGATGGAGTACAAGCTGGTCAACCTTGATGTATACAGTCCGTTGGATATGCGCTCGCCGGGAGGCAGTACAGGTCTGCACGCGATTGAAAGTACGATGGACGAGTTGTCCTACACACTTAATATTGATCCTTTACAACTTCGGTTGATCAACTATGCGGAGACGGACGAAAGCATGGGCCGGCCGTATAGCAGTAAGGAGTTGAGAAAATGTTATCTGGAAGGTGCGGAAAAATTTGGCTGGAACAAGCGAAGTCCTGAACCGCGCTCTATGCGAAATGGCAGTAAACTCGTAGGCTACGGAATGGCGACCGGCATATGGGAAGCCAATCATTTGCCCGCACGAGCAGAGGTGAAGATGACCGCAGAAGGTAAGCTCGTAGTCAAAAGTGCAGTGACAGATATCGGAACAGGTACAAAAACGATCATGGCGCAAATTGCGGCAGACGAATTCGGCATGCCGCTAGATGACGTTGACTTTCAGTATGGTGATAGTAAGAAACCATTTGCTCCGATTCAGGGCGGATCTTTCACTACGTCTACGGTGGGCTCTGCTATATTGGCTGCAAGTAAAGCACTCAGAAAAAAGCTGTTTGGGAAGGCGCAGGATATACCCGGATCTGTATTGAAAGGAGCGAAATTAGAAGACGTTATATTCCGAAACGGGAATATCGAATTAAAATCAGATGCCCGTCGTTTTGTAGCGCTGAAAGATATTATCGTTTTTAACAAAGGCAGGTCCATCAAAACGACAAACTTGTCGGTGCCGGATGTCTTCAAACTAAAAAAATACTCCCGTGCCGCGCACAGCGCCGTTTTTGTGGAAGTAGAAGTGGATGAAGAGCTTGGTATCGTCAATGTTACCCGTGCGCTTACTGCTGTGGCTGCAGGAAAGATCATCAATCCAAAAACGGCACGCAGCCAGATTCTGGGTGGTATGGTTTGGAGTATAAGTAAGGCTTTGCGGGAGGAGACAATCAGTGACCATCGGCTGGGTAAATATATGAACCAGAATCTGGCTGAATATCATATCCCCGTTCACGCCGACATCCACGAACTTGATGTCATGTTTGTTGAAGAGCATGATTCTGTGATCAACGAGTTGGGGACAAAAGGAGTAGGGGAGATCGGTCTGGTTGGTATGCCGCCAGCGATAGCGAATGCGATATACCATGCAACAGGCAAAAGAATCAATCGTTTTCCAATACATTTTGATTATCTGCTCTGAGGACGTGGAGAATTATAAGCTGAGCTTACAAAAACCGCAGGTCACTTTCGCAAGAACCTGCGGTTTTTTGTAAATAATGGATTTTGTAGTCTTTTTAAATTGATGACCGACACGTCACAGTAACGGCTAGCCGATAGAGTCAGATCATACTTTTAAAACTATTCTGCCCGACCCGTATTCTCTCAGGTGGTACGCCAAATAAGTAATATACGCCGGCGTGCGGAAATAAACTGAAAAGCAGATAGCTTTATAGCAAGGTTGACGTTTGATTCAGAACTTCGTTAGATTAGTTATTATGCCAGAGCGCAACACACCTGGTTTTTCCCAGGATATTGATCAACTCAAAGCTGCATTGGGCGCAGCAGGTATAGGGGTTTGGGAGGTAGATACGGTCAACAATATGGTATATTGGGACGATCGTTGCTGTGAACTTATCGGGTTGGAAAGGCAACATGCCATACCTTTTGATCAATCTT
>DASYHR010001068.1:0-2299 GCA_035998385.1 Dyadobacter sp.
TCTGGAGAAAATACCTGAAACGAAAGTTGAGCAACAGAAATCTCAGCAACAGACTGCCAGTACACCACCGCCCAAACCGAACCAGCAGGAGGTTGAAGAAAATGCAAAAAAGGAGCAACTTTTGACCAGCCTGAAAGCAATGAATATGTCGGAAGATCAGGCAAGGGCTATATTAGATGCGATGAAATCGGGAGAATCCCAATATATTTATCAGCTCCGCAGAAAGCAGTATGCGAAGAAAGCTGAACAAAGTGAGCAAATTGAATGGTAATTCTTATAAAAAACCAATGAACAGTATATCCGAAACAAATTTTCAGTTTCCTAATCAAACAGCCTTTTACAAAGGAAAAGTGCGTGACGTTTATTCCTTCGAGAATCACCTGGTGATGGTTGCAACCGACCGTATCTCTGCTTTCGATGTAATTTTACCCCGCGCTATACCTTTTAAAGGACAGGTTCTGAATCAAATTGCTGCCTATTTCCTTAACGCAACATCGGACATAGTACCTAACTGGCTCGAAGAAATTCCGGATCCGAATGTAGCGATTGGCATCAAATGCGAGACCTTCCCGGTGGAAATGGTTGTACGCGGATACCTGGCCGGTCACGCCTGGAGAGAATACAGCGTTGGAAAAAGATCAGTATGTGGCGTTTCGCTTCCTGATGGCCTGCATGAAAATGACAAATTACCACAACCTATTATTACCCCTACTACGAAGGCTCACGAAGGGCACGACGAAGACATCTCACGTGAAGAAATTCTGAGCCAGGGACTGGTAAGCGAAGATGATTACGAACATCTTGAAAGATATACTCTTGCGCTTTATAACAGAGGTGCAGAAATGGCAGCGGATCAGGGTTTGATTCTGGTGGATACGAAATATGAGTTTGGCAAAAAAGATGGAACCATTTATCTGATTGACGAGATTCACACTCCGGATTCATCACGCTATTTTTACAAAGATGTATACGAGCAGAATCAGGCACAGAAATTGCCTCAAAAGCAGCTTTCGAAGGAATTCGTGAGAGAGTGGCTTATACAGAACGGCTTCCAGGGCAAAGAAGGACAACAAATCCCTGTCATGGACGACGAACGTATTACCTTGATCACGGAACGGTATATTGAACTTTATGAGAAAGTTACCGGAAACAAATTCCAGAGAGCCCGGGTTGAAAATCCTGTAGAGCGCATTGAAAGAGCAATCGCCAGGGCCACTGCGAACTTTTAATCTTAAAAGGATGAGTATTTGGATTAAACAAACTTGCCATGAATCACAAAATTGAAAAGAAGGAACAATACGTATTTATAGAACTTGAGGAAGATGCTTTTGCGGGGGAAGTACCAGCGGCTTTTGAAGAAGTAGCCAGGTCACTGTTCCGCGAGGATTACCATAGTCTGATTGTGAATGTACAACAGACCAAATCCGTAGATGCCCAGGGAATAGCTGTACTCAAAAAAATAAACTGGCTCTGTGCAAACGATTTGGGGCTATTGGTTCTGGTTACCAGGGATGACGACTTTATCGACATGATTGAGGCATTAAAAATTCCTGACCTGGCTTTGCTCCCTACCAAGGAAGAGGCAATCGATGCAGTATTCATGAATAATCTTGAAAATGAATTCGGAGCGGGCGATGATGACTATGATGATGAGGACTACGAGGGAGTAAGCGAATCGAAAGAGCCTTAATCCCACTGGTTTCATATGGTTTTATTGCAAAATCCCGTCCTGCCAAAGGGTGGGATTTTTTGTAGCCAACGTATACTACCCGTTCGTCGATTTTGAATAATTCCCGCATTCCTTTGCCACCTTATCAATATTTTTAGATTATTTGTAATAAAACAACAAAAATGAAAGCGTGAAAGAAAATTTTGTCATTCGGCTATTCCGCCAAATATCTTTTATGATTATATTGCGAGGCTTTACCCTAATCGTAAGGCAAAGCAATTTTGGCAATTTTTTTTAAGCGCTTATTTATAAAAATTCTATATACGAATTTGTTAATTTCTCTACACTCTTCGATATATGTCGCAAATGTCTGAACCAATGGTAGAAAATCAGGGACTTTACCGTCCGGAATTTGAGCATGATGCATGTGGAATAGGTTTCCGGGCTAACATCAAAGGCCGCAAGTCACACCAGATCGTAGCCGATGCTATCCACATGCTTGAGCGTATGGAACACAGGGGCGCCACAGGTTTTGACCCTAACACAGGTGATGGAGCAGGAATTCTGATCCAGATCCCTCATGAGTATTTTGTGGATGAATGTCTGCAACTTGGCTATCAGCTTCCGCCT
>DASYHR010001086.1:0-2848 GCA_035998385.1 Dyadobacter sp.
GATTCACTTTTTCCCATTCCTGTCTAATATTCCTGAGCCTGTTACCCCAAAGCTGACAGTATCGGCTACACCAACCTGTATCAAAGATGTTCCCTACGTTTCTTATGGCGTAACGGCCAACTTCAATACAACCGGAGAGTCGGCGCAAATCGAATGGATTAACGGAAACGGAAAGGTAATTCACACAAACAACAGCCAGCCGCTAAACGGAACGATCATTTTTCCCGGAGCCGCTGTGGATGGTAACGGAGTAGCAAGTGCTTATCCTGGATGGCATCAGGCCAGCGGAGGAAAATGGGAACCTGTAACTGACATATTTTCAAGTTTGCTTGATCCGGGAGCTACGCTTCGTATCACGGTTGGAACTTCTGAAACAGTAGCGATTTACTATCCTCAGTCTACTTCAACATGCCGTACCACTCCGACTGTGTCTCTTCCTGTCAAGATCGCGGGTTTTAATGCTACCAATGTCAATTGCGATGTTCAGTTGAAATGGAAAGTAACTGAAGCCACCAATTTTTCACACTTCGTTGTACAACGCTCTACAGATGCGAGAACATTCGTTCCGGTAGCTCAGGTAAATTATACAGCTTCAAACAGTGATTACATCTTCACAGAATCTCCTTTTTCAATAGAAAACTCGCCTGTCAAAGTTTACTATTACAGATTGGGGCAGGTTGATCTGGACGGTTCACTGGAATACAGCTCTATCCGCAGTGTTGCAGCCGGTCAGTGCGATAGCCGCCTTTCGATTGATTTCTATCCTAACCCTGTAGCAGATCAGATCAACGTGAGAAGCTATTCTGCTGTAACAAAATTGGAAATATTCAGTCTTGCAGGTATCAAAGTGTATAGTGCGACTCCGGTAAACGGCCAGAACGAATTGAAAATTGATGTTGCTAACTTTCAAAAGGGGATGTACATCGTGAATGTTACAAACCTGGAAGGAAATCATACTTCAAAGATCCTTAAAAGGTAACACTTAATATTGTTGAGTATAATGGAAACCTGTCTGTTGTTTAACGGACAGGTTTTTTGTTGTAGGTGTCCTTAGAACCAGCTTTTTCCTATATGGTGAGTACATGCTCATTGTTGACCATTTGTTATCTGAAGCAACTCGGGCTAAGTGACACATTTAAATTATATTCGCGCAAAATTTTAAAAACATTCGTCGCTCTAATGCCTGACAGCTTCACAAGTAACTTTAAAATAAAACTGTTCCTTTCCACTCTGGTTGTAGCATTTTTCGCTCAGACAGCGATGGCTCAGCAGATATATTCCAAAGCTTATGGAGATAAAAGTAAGCCTGTCCTTATATATATGCATGGTGGGCCAAGAGGTAATGCCACTTTGTTTGAGGGCACAACGGCGGCCTTGCTGGCTAGTCGGGGATTTTATGTGATTGTATATGACCGCAGAGGTGAGGGGAGGTCAACTGACACGGATGCGAAAGTGACATTTGACGAAGCTTTCACAGACTTGAATGCCCTGATTAAACAATACGGCTTGCAAAAGGTGAATCTTATCGGTCATAGCTTTGGAGGCCTCGTTTCCACATTATATGTAGATGCTTTTCCTGAAAAAGTGGACAGGCTGATACTGGTAGGTGCTTTGTTTGCACAACAGGAATCTTACGATCACATACTTGGAACCAGTCTCAAAATAGCAACAGAAAAGCGGGATACGGCTACTCTTTCTCAAATATCGGCCATTAAGAAAATGGATAAACAAAGTGCTCAGTATCGTAAACTAACTTACGAATTGGCATCACATTCCGGTTTCTTCAAAATGCCGGCACCTACAGCGGAATCTAAGAAAGTTACCCAGGAATACGAAAACAGTATTTTCGCCAAATCGAATATTCGGAATGACCAGGCTGCGGTATTGTTTTATCAAAATGAATCCCGTGTCAATATAGATACTAAGTCGATTCTGAGAAATAGCAGGAAGAAAGGGGTTAAGATTTCAGCCGTGTATGGAATGCAGGACGGCATTTTCTCGAAAAAGCAACTTGCTGACATGAAAAATATTACCGGCTCAACTCATTTTTATGCGATTGAAAACTGCTCACATTATCCTTTCGTAGATCAAAGATCTCAGTTTATGCAGGCGATAGAGGCTACAATGAATAAATGAGGTTAGAGATCGTATTTGAAACCCGGGCGCTAAACTAATTGAGTTTTCGGCCCTTCCATTCATAGTTCCTGCTTTGAGCCACCAACCCGAAGAAGCAGACGTAAAGTGAATAAAAGACCTGCGTAAGAGGTATGTACTTCAGCGCACTTTTCCGCTTTAAAAAAGATAGCACACTTCCAAGAAACAACCATTCGGGTATGAGTTTGAGCCCGCAAAGAACCAAGAGTGAGTTTGCCGGAAGCGAACCTGACAACAATAGACACAAGGTAACGAGCAGCGCAGCATTACAAGAAAAGACATACAGAGCCAGCAACAAAGGCGTTTTGCTTTGATAATGTCTCCATTTGCTTGCCCAGCGTTTTCGCTGCCTGAAAAATAACTGCCAGCTTCTGTGAGGTTGTGTCGCTACGATGGCTTCAGAATTTTTGACAAATTGAACACTTCCTGGAAAATGCATGGCGACTTTATGCATCAGAAACTCATCATCACCTGATGCAATATGCCTGACTCCCTCGTAGCCATTGACCAACTCGAATGCCCCTTTCTCGTAACATAAATTCGCTCCGTTACACATAGATGGAAATCCGAGTGAAATAGAGCTGGCTCCGCTACCGATGAGACTGGCAAATTCAACAGTCTGGAGATGATCGGTTATATAATGCGATTCTTTGAATGTGACAGGACCGCTCATTAATTTGGCACCTGTGGCCTG
>DASYHR010001087.1:0-3239 GCA_035998385.1 Dyadobacter sp.
AGGCGGCATTGACTGGCTCAATCCAAATAAAGATAAATTTACTTCTGTACCCCATTTACAAAGACAATGGGTCCATTCAGCCTACGTGGATCCGAAGGGTGATATATGGGTTGGAGCAGATGGATTGAAGCATTTCAGTAATCAATCAAAAATATGGAAACATTACCGCCACGATGATTCCGACTCCCGAAGCATCTCCTCTGGTGTAGTGCTTACAACGATGATGGATCTTCACGGGCGAGTTTGGGTGGGTACGTCGTCAGGACTGGACAGATACGATCCTAACACCGGTGAATTCGTTCACAATAATCTCAACACATCAGGAAAGCCAATTTACGCCTTGTTAGAAGATAGCCGGGGAAATCTTTGGATAGGATCATCCGGAGGAATGGTCTATGTATTAAAAAAGAATGAAGTTGAATTCCGAAATGTCAGTATGCGCTCCGGCCCAGATTCCGGAAAAATAGCCAGTGGCTCTGTGTTGACAATCGCCGAAGATGTACATGGCACGATTTGGATTGGCGGACATGAAATAGGACTCAAAAAGTACAATGTAAGAAGAAATACATTTGAAGATTTTGACTGTCCGGGGTTGCATTCAAAATACAAACACATTTTAAGCATGCAGTCGGATGCACAGGGGCGCTTATGGCTTGGCATGTTATCTGAGCTCGTGATGGTAGATCCATCTTCGAAAAAGGCGATTCACTTCGGGAAACAAGATGGTATCTCTATTTCAGAATTTAGCCTGAATGCCGTATTGAAGGATTCGAAAGGTCACTTGTACTTCGGAACAAACAAAGGGCTTTTGCACTTCGATCCGCAACAGGTTCAAATTAATAAAGATGCTGCAAGAGTAATTTTTACAGGTTTACAGGTTAATGGAAGAACGATTAGTGCGAATGATTCGAGCCATATTCTCAATCGGGATATTGCCAGCACAACACGATTGACACTAAACCAACATCACCATTATTTCACAGTGTTCTTCTCTCTGCTGAGCTTTATTCAATCTGAAAAAAATTCATATGAATATAAATTAGAAGGCGTGGATTCAGCATGGCGGGCTACAGGTGAATCATTCGTAACATTTAATGACCTTGCGCCCGGGACCTATAAGCTCATAGTGCGTGGCTATAACAACGACCAGACTTTGAGTCAGAACGAGGCTGTGTTAACCATCATCTTGGCCCCGGCGTGGTGGCAGTCCTGGTGGGCCTACCTGGTTTATGCCATCTCGGCAATGGTGCTCGTTGCAGGTGTTGTCAGGTACTTTTGGATGCGGGCTTCGTTTGATAAAGAGGTAGAATTGAACCAGGCCAAAATCAATTTCTTTACAAATATCTCCCACGAGATCAGAACCCACCTGACCTTGATTATCGCACCGTTAAGTCATCTGCTCGCCAGTTCTGATCCTGAAAGTGAAGATCAGCAAAGCCTGAAACTGGCACATAACAATTCAAAAAGACTGCTGTCACTGGCTACTGAACTGCTGGATTTCAGAAGAATAGAAAGTAATCAGTTGAAGCTTCAGGTCATGAAACATGATCTTGTCGCTGGCATAAATAAGGTCCTGACTTTGTTTGAACATGCTGCCAGCGAGAAAAACATCCGCGTGTCTGTAACTTTTAATAGTGAAACAATCCCGGTATTTTGTGATTTGCAGCAACTGGACAAAGCCATATTTAATATACTTTCCAATGCATTCAAGTTTGTCGGCGAAAATGGTCATGTATCTATAGACATTACAGAGAACCAGACTGATGTAAAAGTCAGGATCAGCAACGATGGCAAACCTATTCCGCAACAGGATATTGAAAAGTTGTTTAAAAATTATTTCGAGTCATATCGGTCTGATGGTCAAAACAGAGGTTATGGCATAGGACTAGCGCTGGCAAAAGCAATCGTTGCCTTACATCACGGCAGCCTCACTGTACATAGTGATGAACAGGCTACAAGCTTTGAGATTGTACTTCTGAGAGGTATCGCACATTTCTCCTCTTCGGAACTCGCAACGGATTACGTTTCGCCAAATGAATTTTCGGGCGTTCATACGATGACGGGAGATCCGGAATACAAGACCAATCTGAATGAGAAGCAGGCTGATAAAGTGACAGACACAATCCTGATTGCGGAGGATAATATTGAGTTACTGGATTTTATAGCTGCCGGGTTGAATCGCTACCGGATTATAAAATGTACAGCCGGAGACCAGGCATGGGAACAGACATTGGAGGTCATTCCTGATTTGGTCCTTACAGATGTGATGATGTCAGGTATGAGTGGAAATCAGCTCTGCAATCACATCAAAAGTGATAGCCGAACCCTTCACATTCCGGTGATTGTACTTACGGCTCAGATTTTGCCCGAGCAGATCATTGAAACGCTGGAGTTACAGGCGGATCACTATATGGTAAAGCCATTTGACCTGCATGAGCTGGAACTGCGAATTTCCAATCTTTTAAGTTTGAGTAAAGCTGTACGTAAAAGGGCAGTTTCGGAACCAGCTTTCACCGATTTGGAAAATAAGCTTTCCAGTCAGATGGATCGTGATTTTGTGGCAAAACTTACTGATTTTATTCTCCGGCAGATGACGCATCCGCAATTCGGAGCCGATATGCTTGCAAGAGAGATGGGTATGGGACGTTCTGTATTCTACAAAAAAGTCAAATCTGTTACGGGTATGTCTGTCAACGATTTTGCCAAAATTATCAGAGTGGAAAAAGCAGCAGAATTGCTGAGAGAAAATGTATTCCATGTCAATGAAGTCGCAGAAATGGTTGGTTTCAGCGACAGAAGATATTTTAGCAAAGAGTTCGCAAAAATTACTGGTAAAAGTCCCTCTCAGTATGTCAAGGATCTGCGGGGGTGACTGGTAGATATGACAGTCGCGGATATACGATTTTCCATCTCATTTCATACGAATGTCTCTCTGCAATTACGGTAAGCTCCTATATATTGCATCAAACAGCAGAAAAACCAATCAACAATGGAAACGAAAAGGATTCTGATTATTGAAAGAAGACCCATGATTCGCGAAGCCCTATCTGAGCTTCTTAAAATGAGGCTTGAAAAATTTGAAATACATGCCTATGATAAATTGGATTCTGTAATTCTCAGGCAAACGGTCCCGGCGACTATTATATACAGCATCAGTGAAGTGGAGGATGCGACAGCACCGATTGTTTATAATCATAAAATTCCTTTGATTATTCTGTACAGAGATTTTAAACACGCGG
>DASYHR010001096.1:0-2509 GCA_035998385.1 Dyadobacter sp.
GATGTACTTCCATCAACTTCTGCAATACCTACAGTAAAGCCAGTTCCACCGGTTCCGATGTTAGTTGCTGATGCGCTCAACGAATCACCAACTTTATAGCCAGAGCCAGGATTGGTAATCGTCACACCAGTAACAGCTCCACCAGCAACAACGATAGTTGCACGGGCATTACTACCAGTTCCGCCAGTCAAAGCCACATTGGTGTAAGTTCCTGCATTGACATAGCCAGATCCGCCAGTGTACGAACCTTGTTTGGTAATTGCACCCGATACGACGATTGGCATCGGTTTGTAATCAGTGGTGGTTGAATTTTTGATTATCACATGGCCGGCATTGATGACAGACAACGGATAACCGTTGGTGTCCAGAGAGCGGCCTCCCCTGAGAGATTCATGATTTTCGACGATGACAATGTTGTCTTTGCTCGTCGAGAATTTTTCCTGATCTCGATTTAAGCTTGCTACTGCCATGATGTGTGTTAGTGTTAAAGTGCACCAAAGATGCCATCCACTTCCTCCTTGGAAGCTTCTTTGCCCGCGCCTGCACCAGAAGATGCAAACGGACGGCTGGATTGACCCAAACCGCTATCTGAGAAAGATTGTGAGATTTCAGCCACATCGGTAGCCGTTTCCTCAAGATAAATATCAAAGTCCTCATCCTTTTCAAAGCTCATTTTTGCGAAGTCTTTCAGGATTTTAGATTTGATTTTCTCAGGAGCATCTTTAATCTTAGCTTCAAGGGTTTGTTTCCTTGTGTCAGATGTTTTGCCTGATTCGATGGCTTGAAGTTTGTCGGTCAGAGCTTTGTTACTCTCGATCAAACCTTTTGCCCATTCCGGCACCTCATCTGACTCTTTTTTGCTTGACTTTTTACCAGTTTCAGAATCGACCCCGGTAGATTTGCCTTTTGCTGATTCTTCTTCTTTTTCCTCTTCCTCTTTTTCCTTTCTCAATTTCTCAGCAGCAGTGACGCGCGTGTCAATTTCTGATTGGAATGATTTAAGGATTGGTCCGACCCCGTTTACAGCTTCTTCGATTTCGGATTCTTCTTTAACGCTTTTCTCTAAGTACTCGAGAACCGCATTAATGGCTTTTTGGCTATACCCAAGTGACTTGTACTTGTTTATTAGTGCCAGACGTAAGAGTTCTTTCATTAAAATCTTAGTGTGTTTTATAGTCCCACAAATATACATGAAAAATATCAATATAACCCTCACGTTTATATTGATATTTTTTCACTAAATTTGTTTCATTGTTTTACACACACTTAAAAGGATTAAATATTAAGGATGGGACTACTGGTTGGTGTTGGGGATTTCGGCATAGGGGATCTGATTGAGAAGGCGCAAAACCTTTACGATCTGCTCGCTGATCTTTGCAATGGTCAACTTCGATTTGTTGATATTCTTGAAACGCCCGACACACTTGCAGGTTACGGAATCACTGATGCTTATACGAGAGAACAGATTTTAGACCTTCTCGCCAACAAAGCAGACAAAAACTTTCAATACTCCTACAACGACCTTCTCGACCTTCCTACAAACCTTGCTGATTCAGGGATACTGGATGTATTCACCAAGCAGGAAGTTCAGGATCTGATTGCAGATTTGGCGATCGGTGAACATCAGCATCAAATCGCTGACATTACCGGACTTGCAGAAGCACTAGCATCGCTGGAATGGAAACAGGTTGCGACTATGCCGGGAACGCCACAGCAGGGAGTGATTTACGTCGTTGAAAGCGCGGGTAAGTTCACTTTGCATGTCGGAAGTAAAACAAACCCCGGTCAAGCACTAACCCTTGACGCAATCACATCTGCCGCATTCGCTACTGGACTTGCTGCGAAGCAAAACAAGCTCACCGGAACGGATCAGCAGTACGTCAAGGGCGATGGGACATACGGAGCATTTAATAAGGCAGCGATTGGTCTTGGTAATGTGCCGAACCTAGCTCCTTCGCAGTGGCCAATATCTGACGCGGTTCTCAATGCACTTCAAGGAAAGGCAAATGATGCAGATGTCCTAAAGAAAACCGGCAATCAAACCAAAACATCCGGAGTGCTTACGTTCGCTCTTTCTCCTCAGGTGCCAACACCAACAGTAAGCCAGGATGCAGCGAATAAGGGATTTGTTGAAATGGCTGTGGAAGAAGCAGTTGGTTCCGTGAACCTTTGGAATGGCGGTATGAGTCCTGAATGGTAATACACACACACTATGCACACAATGAAATATGGCAGTAGAACAAGTAAGTGATTGGAGGGTAGTGAACTTTCCGGCCGTCCCTGTCCCTGGGCGGCGATATAACAAAAAAGGGGCATCCGAGACGCGCTACAGACCTGCACTGACAGACTCAGCGGGTAACCTGATACAGCTTGATGCGCCTACAGTTTTAGAGCTAACTAATGCATTGGCGCTTAAGCAGGATTTGATCGCTGCCGGCACAACAGCACAATATTGGAGAGGTGATAAAACGTGGCAGGCGCTTGATAAAGCTGCTGTTGGGCTTGGGAA
>DASYHR010000074.1:0-8497 GCA_035998385.1 Dyadobacter sp.
TCTATACCGATGAGAATTTTAGTAAGACAATGGACTTGCCGGTAGTTTCCGGAAAGTGGTATACAGAAAGCGACAGGGTGTCAAAATTTACACCAATCGTGATCAATTCGAAATTAAAGGAAATCCTTTTTGTTAACGAAAACCCGCTTGGGAAAGTAATTAAGGTTGATGATAAGAAGTCTTTCAAGGTTGTTGGTGTTGTTGATAAATTTAAGTCGAAAGGAGAATTTACGGGTGATAGTCCCGCACTTTTTGAATTAATTGCCAGGGATGATACGTGGAGCACCAATGTGCTGATCAAAACAAAGGCGGGTGTGGACGCGAATTTTGAAGCCAAATTGGTGAAGGATATTGCATCGGCATTGCCAGGCTGGGGGATTGAGATTTCTTATCTGACAGAGCAAAGGAAAAACAGACATAACCTTACTTTGGTGCCTGTTGCTATATTCTTAATTGTAAGTGGATTTCTCCTAACTAATGTTGCGCTGGGGCTTTTTGGTATTCTTAATCTGACTATAGCGAAGAGGCGTGGAGAAATTGGTTTGCGCCGTGCCATTGGAGCCACGGAAAGAGGAGTAACCATCCAGTTTTTGGGAGAGATATGGACACTTACTACACTCAGCATCATTGTGGGATTGCTTTTCGCAATCCAATTTCCAATCATGCATGTATTTGATCTCAAAGCGAGTGTTTACGTTACAGCTATTCTGATCTCCATCGTTGTGATCTTTGTCATTGTTACCATTTGTGCATGGTGGCCAAGCCGGCAAGCGTCGCGGATTCACCCTGCGCTGGCGTTGCATGAGGAGTGATACGCAATTTGAAAGCGACTCGGAATCTATAAGGTACCAATTGTGTAACTTACAGCATCCGGAATTGGTTAAAAGAATGTATTTTTATTGAAGCAGTCGTGTATACGCATTTTACTTTACCTGAAAATCATGGCAACTCAATCTTTTTCAAATCTCCAGCTTGAACTCCTTAAAGTCTATTCACGCGAGGTGGAAGAAGAAGACTTGCTGGCCATTAGAAAAATCCTTGCTGATTATTTTGCAAATAAAGCAATCGAAATGGCGGACAAGGTGTGGGATAAAAATAAATGGAGTGCTGAGGATACGCTTGAGTTATCGAAGGAGCATAACCGTAAATCTATCCCATCTTGAAAGTAGTAATTGATACAAATGTGCTATGGGTATCGATTTCCAGCCGATCTTACTCTCACTGGATTTTCAAAGGGATTCTTAACGGGTCAATTACGTTGTGTGTGACCACGGAGATCTTGGAGGAATATGCAGAGATCATGGATCAAAAGTTGGGGCATAATGTTTCTGAGGCTGTGCTTGGTGCTTTTGATAATCTTCCTAACGTGTCTTTCATCACCCGATACTACCAATGGCTGGCAGTCAAGTCAGATCCTGATGATGACAAGTTTGTTGATTGTTTTGTCGCTTCGGGAGCAAACTATCTTGTAACGGAAGATAGCCATTTTAACATTTTAAAGAAACTGGATTTCCCCAAAATCCAGGTAGTAAATACTTCTGAATTCCATCGGATATTTCATTCCGAAAGCCTGTAACCCCATGCTACTCATCATTGACGACGATCTTGCCATACGTACTTCACTGGCTCTGCTACTGAAAAGTAATGGATTCCAGGTGAAAGGTGCGGCGTCGCCAGACGATGCGTACAAAATACTGCATAACGAAATACCTGAACTCATCCTGCTCGACCTCAACTTTTCAATCTCAACATCGGGAGACGAGGGAATGACACTTCTGGAGGGTATAAGAAAACACAATCCGGCTATTCCGGTCATATTGATTACCGGCTGGGGTACAATTGATCTCGCGGTGCAGGGTATGAAACTTGGCGCCAGGGATTTCATTACGAAGCCGTGGCAAAATGACTATTTGCTGCAATCAGTCAACACCATTCTGAATCTCGGAAAAGAAGGTGAGGAACAAAGTGCAAAGCTCAAAGCTGTAAGCAAATACCAGTTTGACAATATTGTAGGAAAGGATCCGAAATTGCTGGACATCCTGGAAACCGTTGGCCGGGTTGCTGTAACGGATGCACCTGTGCTGATTACGGGAGAAAGCGGTACAGGGAAGGAGCTCATCGCGGAAGCAATTCACCTCAATAGCAAACGGAAATTGAGACCGTTTGTGAAAGTGAATTTGGGAGGAATATCATCATCTCTTTTCGAAAGTGAACTGTTCGGCCACGTGAAGGGAGCATTTACAGATGCCAAGACAGATCGTGAAGGACGTTTTGAAATGGCGCATCGGGGTACTATCTTTTTGGACGAGATCGGCGAGCTGGATCTTGGGAGTCAGGTCAAATTGCTGCGTGTATTACAGGAAAGAACTTTTGAACCTCTGGGAAGCAGCAAAAGCCGGGTGGTGGATGTGCGGGTAATATGTGCCACGAACAGAAACCTCGAAGAAATGGTTGTGCAGGGCACATTTCGGGAGGATCTGTATTACCGTATCAATCTCATCACTGTGAAGCTGCCTGCTCTGCGGGAGAGGTCTGGCGATATTCCGCTATTGGCTGATTTTTTTATCAATAACCTGAAAGTCATCTATCAGCGCCCGGAGCTGCAGTTATCCAGGTCTGCGGCCAAATGGCTCAAATCGCTGACATTACAGGGTAATATCCGGCAGTTGAAAAATATTGTGGAACGAACTGTCCTGCTTTCTACAAACGACATGCTGGACGTGGACGATTTTCAGTTGAGCATGCATACCGGCATAGTGGCAGCGCGATCGAATAATTTGCCGGAAGTAGGGGCGGTGACACTCGAAGAAATGGAACTTCAAATGATCCGCAAGGCGATGGATTTTCATCAGAACAAGGTTTCGAAGGTAGCCAGGTCTTTGGGTATTACGCGTTTCGCGTTATACCGTCGCCTGGAAAAGTACGGGATATCCTATGAATCTGATGAGCTATGAGGTGGTCAACGAGGACTCAATACATTGCCTACATCGTGGTACTGCACCTTGTGCTTATCTTGCTGGTCTACAAGATATTGTTTCATGATAAGCTGCTTTTTATTGCTTCGGAGTTATTTCTTCTTTGCTCGATAGGGCTGTCAGTCAGGATATATCAGAACTTCAACAGACCTAATGAGTTCGTAAAGTCGGGCATTGAGGCGATTAAGGAAAAAGATTTTACGATCAAGTTTGTGGCGACGGGCAATGGCGAGGTGGACTCGCTGATCGAGGTATATAATTTAATGATTGATCAGTTGAGGGAAGAACGTGTCAGGTTGCATGAAAAACATTTTCTTCTGGAAAAACTGATTGCGGCTTCGCCTATTGCGATCGTGATCCTGGATTTTGACGGAAGAATTGAATCCGTAAATGCACAAGGACAAATGTTGCTGAATAGGAGAGAATCGGCATTTATTGGCTTGCATCCCTGGGAAACTGATTCAGATATATTGAGTCGTATCGGGGATATGACGGACGGTGAATCGAGAATTGTCAAACCGTCGGGAGCAGCTACTTATAAAGTACAGCGTTCCCATTTTATGGATCAGGGTTTCCGACGATCATTTTTGATGATTGAAGAACTTACAGCAGAAATGTATGAGTCGGAGAAGATGGCATACGGCAAAGTGATCAGGATGATGGCGCATGAAGTCAACAATACACTTGGCGCTACGGATTCTATCATACAAACTGCCAGGCAAATTTTATTGGCTGATGAGTTCAAAGAACTCAATGAAGCCTTAAGAATCTCTTCAGAACGAAATAGAAGACTTACCCATTTCATGCGCAATTTCGCGGACGTGGTACGGTTGCCGCGGCCAGCTTTGGTGCATGTAAATTTGACTGTTCTCGTGGGTGATGTAGCGGCATTTATGCAGTCATTCGCGGCTCAAAATGAGATCGGAATTCAGGTAGATTTACTACCAGATACTTTTGTTCAGGCTGATACTGCGCAAATAGAGCAGGTGCTCGTGAATGTGATTCGGAATGCCATTCAGGCTTGTATGCCGGGAAATTTCATCCTGATCGGTATATCAAAAAACGAACTGGTGATTGCCAATAATGGTGAGGCGATCACACCGGCAGAAGCAGAACATTTATTTAATCCTTTTTACAGCAGTAAGCCCGATGGGCAGGGAATAGGACTCACTTTAAGCAGGGAAATCCTGATTAATCATGGTTTTGGATTCTCATTGCAAACCAATCAGGAAGGCTGGACGGAATTTAAGATTGTGTTTTAAAGCCGGTCGGTTTTCTCAATCCTGCCTGACCTCTCATAGTTTTTCAACCAGGTTTTACGCTTGCCGCCGATTGTCAGGTAAAAGTCGTAAATGGCTTTCATATCGGTTTCGAAATCGTTTTTCAAATACATGGGTTCGCTGATCACAATCGCTTTACGCGGGTAATCAAAACCGATCAGAATAAGGGGTACATTCGCTTTTAAAGCGATATGGTAAAACCCGCTTTTAAGTTTTTCAACATCTTTACGGGTACCTTCGGGCGTGATCGCAATATGCAGACTTTCATATTTGCCATACATGGCTGCCACTGTATCAACCAGATTGGACGCTTTGTCGCGATAGACCGGATAACATCCCAAGGCTCTGAACAACCAACCCGAATACCATTTGAACAGCTGACTTTTTGCCAGAAAGCCAATATTGATCTGAAGTTCCGCACGGCCTCCGAGACAAACCACGAAATCCCAATTCGAATTGTGAGGTGCACCCACCCAAACTGCTTTTTTGATCTCAGTAGGATACCTGCCAATGATTTTCCAATCGGCAGCGCGGTACAGACCAGCTGTGATAATTCTCAACATATGCCAGAGGTATAGTTCCTGAATCAGAGAATGATAAACGGGCGGGGGCTGAATGTAATGACGAACACAATCAGTGCAAAAATACCCATGATTATCCGCGGTGTATCCAACGGACGATTGTCTTCTGTATCCGGATGTTTTACCCCTAAAATCCTCCCTAATATAAAAACAAACGGCAGGAAGCCGGAGTAGCCCTCCTGTTCCGGAAGCAGATACGTTACAGCGAACTGTGCTACCACAATCATAAGACTGATCATCAAAGCTGTAGGTGCGGAGTCAAATGTTCTACGGAAACAGATATAGATGAAATAGATGTAGAAGAACAAATACAAGAGTTGTTCATAAAACAGTTCGTCACTTCCGATGGCGAAAGATTCAGGGCGGAAAAGCCCTAGTCCGGCAAAGAAAACGAAAACGGCAAACAGCGCTGGTGCAATGACATCGAACTTCTTTTTGCCAATCAGTCCGTATAAAATGTGACCGCCGTCCAGTTGTCCGATCGGGATAAGGTTCAGTGAAGTAAAAAACAGAGCCAGGTAGCCTGCAAAAATAAACGGATAATGGATCATCTCGAAATCGTGCGGGAGCAAATTCGGATCAGCGACATAGGTCTTGAAAAGCCAGAACAGAATATTATCGCCAAGCGCGATCTGACCTGCTGAATTTTCGTATACGAATTGACCATAACTGGATCCGAATCGTTCGTATTCCGGATGAATAGCATAGATATATTCAATTGGCGGCAGATGCGTAAAACCATACCACAGAACCGCCATCGCCGCGAAGAAGCCTGCCAGGGGCCCGGCAATTCCGATGTCAAAGAATTTCAATCTTGATTTTACAACCGATGTAATTCTGATAAACGCTCCCATTGTTCCTATACTTTGGGAAATTCCAAACCAGAGGGGGATATAAAAAGGAAGCGTCACCTTTACCTGGTGCGCTTTGGCAGTGAAATAGTGGCCAAATTCATGAATAGTCAAAATAGCCAGAAACGGGATGGAAAACTGAAATCCGCGGACGAATTCCGGCCAGCCCATTGCTTTTTCAGAAGCTGCTCTGAGCTCAGGACTGTCATTTCCCAGTAGTCCGAAAAAGTCAAAAACGAACGAAAAGGTATTTCCGAAAATCCACTCAGCTCCTGCCATCGTTGTGGTGATGACTGTAAGAATAAATAGAAAAGCCTGAAGGATATAGGTGCGTGTACTAGACTGCATAGTCTTTGAGATATTCCAAAATGGTAACCGGTTTTTGAACCAGAATAGTATTAATGTCTAATTGTGCGGCCGATTTGATATTATCTGCATTATCGTCGAGGAATAACGTTTCTTCGGCTTTAATATTCTGCTCTTTCAATACCTGAAGGTAAATCGCAGGATCGGGTTTCATGATACCCATTTCGTAGGAAAGGTACACTTTATCAAAAAGCGCATCCAGATTTTTAATGCCTGTCGCAGCTTCCAGAATCTTATTGACCTGGGTAATATGGATTGAGCTGGTATTGCTCAGCAGGAACAAGCGATATTTGCTGCGTAGCGTTTTCAATAATTCAACACGTTCCACCGGCATATCAAGCAAAAGACTGTTCCACGCCGTATCAATCATTTCGTCGGTCCAGTCCGGAGAATCTATCAGCTTACGAATCAGGTTTCTGAAACTGGCTTCGTCCAGCGACCCTGTTTCAAACTGCCGGAAAAGATCATTTTCTTTAAAAAGAGTCAATATTTCTGCCTGCTCACGACCGCTCAATTTGGCAAATGACTGTGAGGCAACGGGCACATCAATGTTCAGAATGACATCACCCAAATCGAAAATAATATTCTTAATATTGTTGTTTTTCATAATCCGGTTTGTGCCAAGAGCTGTAAGTTTAACTATCGAAAGTCAACTTACAGCTCTTTTACATGCTTTGAAAATATATAAGCGGTGCTATTCTACAACAACACCCATGGCTGAAAACTTATCGATACGCTGATCAATACGTTTGTCAACAGATATTTTAGAAAGTTCTTTAACGTTTTCCAGAATCACTCTCTTCAGTTCGTCTGCCATCCAGTCGTGATCCAGATGTGCACCGCCCAGCGGTTCAGAAACAATGCCGTCAACCAGTTTATTATTTACCATATCTTTGGCGGTAATCTTCATTGCATCAGCAGCCTGCTCTTTGAAATCCCAGCTTCTCCAAAGAATCGTCGAACAGTTTTCCGGAGAAATTACAGAATACCAGGTATTTTCGAGCATCAATACACGGTCTCCGATCGCAATACCCAAGGCTCCACCGGAAGCTCCTTCACCGATCACGATACAAATCACCGGTACTTTCAACATAAACATTTCTTTCAGGTTACGCGCAATGGCCTCACCTTGCCCACGCTCCTCTGCTTCCATACCAGGGAATGCACCAGGTGTGTCGATTAGTGTTACGATAGGGATATTGAATTTTTCTGCCAGCTTCATCAGACGAAGTGCCTTTCTGTATCCTTCAGGATTTGGCATTCCGAAGTTGCGGTGCTGACGTTGCTTGGTATTACGTCCTTTTTGTTGCCCGATCAGCATAACCGACTGCCCGCCAATGTTGGCAAGTCCGCCGATAATAGCCGGATCGTCCCGCACCTGACGGTCTCCATGCAATTCTATAAACTCATCACATATACGCTCAATGTAATCCAGCGTGTAAGGACGGTCCGGATGGCGCGAAAGCTGAACACGCTGCCAACGGGTAAGATTTTCAAATATTTCTTTTCGAAGATCTGTAATATTATTTTCCAATAAGGAAATGGCACCTGAAAAATCAACATTATTTTCTGATGCTAATGCTTTCATTTCTTCGAGCTTGCGTTCGAGCTCGGCCATAGGTTTTTCAAAATCCAGATATGTTCTCATTTCTTAGGTTCTTAATTGACTGGAAAAAATGCCGGGTTAAAGTTCGTAGGAGCGGCCTCTGAGTGGTATTTCCACATTGTTATAGCCCATTTCCTGAATTTTTTCCTGAAAGTCAGCCATACTTTGCTGCTCTCCGTGTACCAGAAAAACTCCTTTGAGTTTGTCCGGATTCTGCATTTTTACAAATTTTATTAAATCATTCTGATCTCCGTGACCGCTAAATACGTCAATTTTTTCAATATTAGCCAAGACCGGCAGCTGTTTACCTCTAATCGATATTGTATCCTGCCCGTTTAAAAGTCTCCATCCGAGCGTTCCTTCCGACGCATAGCCAATCATCAGAATTGTAGCATACGGGTTACCTATATTGGCCTCCACGTGGTGTTCGATCCTTCCGCCCTGTACCATTCCGGACGACGAAATAATGATACATGGTTCGTTGTAGTTGGATATCGCCCTGCTTGCCTCCGCATTCTCCAGATAGATGAGATTGTCAAAGTCAAAAAGCATATCGTTGTCTTCCTGAAAATTACGCGCTTCCTTATTAAGCAGGCGAACGTGGCGCTGGTATACCTTCGTGCTGCTATAAGCCAATGGACTATCTGAAAATACCTTCAGGCTCGGAAATTTATGGTTTGCATAAATCTTGTTAAGTGTAAACAGCAAAGCCTGCGTTCTTCCCACACTGAAAGATGGAATGATCAGTCTGCCTGGAATATCCACGCAAGTTCTTTTGATGACATCTGCCAGAGCTGTTTCCGGATCTTCCATCGTTTCATGGAGGCGGTTGCCATAT
>DASYHR010000102.1:0-1713 GCA_035998385.1 Dyadobacter sp.
AACAGGGCAACAGACGCGCTCTGTACAGGAAAAGACTTGCAGGCGAGATCAATAATAAACTCCAGCTCCGAATTGTGAATTAACCCGACTGTATCCAAAAGATACCAGCTATCCTCTTCAATCAAATCTGATTGTTTGCCGTTCCAATGCGAAGCCATTCTGTTGTTGAGTTTAATAACACGTAAAGCTATTGCATCCTCAGCCTCAATGCAATTTCTCCGGACTTATTTACATTACAATTTTAGCCAATAGTGAATTTCGGCTCGTTGTCACCGGCGCATCTACTTATAAACCCTTATCAAACCCGTTCTGATTATTGATAAAGTGATTTTATCAACCTAAGATTGATTGAAGTTCTACCCGATCTTCCGATAGACACAGTGATAATCTCAAAAAAATCCTACGCCGAAATTTTTTCGTATATACATTTGCAAATTGATTTATTAAATGATTCACACCAATGGACCATATTCAAACTTTAAAAGCTGACACAGCAAAGCTGAGAGAACAGCTCACCAACCACCCACTCTACAGTCAGATTCAGGATCTCGAAGATCTCAGGACCTTTATGGAGGCGCATATTTTTGCTGTCTGGGATTTTATGTCATTGCTCAAAGCGTTGCAAAAAAAACTGACTTGTGTGAATGTGCCATGGATGCCGGTAGGCAATGCAGATACTCGTTTCTTAATCAACGAGATTGTTGCAGGTGAAGAAAGTGATGTGGATCATAACGGCAATCGCTGCAGCCACTTTGAATTGTACATTGACGCTATGAAACAGGCGGACTGTAAGATGAAAGACATAACTGATTTTACCGGGTTGATTAGTTCAGGTGCAGAAGTTCATCAGGCCCTCGCCTCTGTTGGCGCGGCAACACATATAGCAGGTTTTGTCAATCACACATTTTCTGTTGTATACAATGCGCAGCCACATATTCTTGCAGCAGTTTTCACTTTTGGTCGAGAGGATCTCATTCCTGATATGTTTCTGTCGTTTGTGAAGGAGCTGCACGCCCAGAGTCCGGACGCGACAGAAATATTCAAGTATTATCTGGAAAGGCATATTGAAGTCGATGGCGAGCATCACTCGCAACTTGCCTATCAAATGACAAGTACTTTATGTGGATCGGATGAGGTGAAATGGGTCGAAGCAACTCAGGCAGTAAAACAGGCACTTCAGCAGCGTATTGACCTATGGGATGGCATCACACGGCAGATTACGTCGAAAAAAACTGCCCTCAGTCTGTGATAGTCTGCAGTTGGATTTATCGTATCTCCCATTAATCTTTCAAAGGGGAGATACGATATGTTATTTTGACATCAATCTAATTTTATCTTATTCAATTTTCAGGGATTTAACCGGATCCATCAGTGCTGCCTTGATACTTGGGGTAAACTAAAGAAAGGGAGAAAAACCGTCACGACTTTTGCGTAGGTTGTTTCGCCCGGCATAATTCGGTACACTCAATTCTAAACGGCTGATCTTTGGATGTTAATCAAGAGGATCTGGCTGTCCGAAATGCTACATGGCGATCATATACACTATTGAATCTTTACTTTTACTTTCGAAAACACATATAACGTCTCCGTTGCAATTTGCCTGCAGCGTTCATCGTATTTAGCGGTTTCCTGTGCTTTCCCATCAAATTCTTTTGGGTCGTCGTAGGGAACAGCTACCCGTGAAGAAGCTCCTTTAACGACAGGGCAAGCCTT
>DASYHR010000445.1:0-10608 GCA_035998385.1 Dyadobacter sp.
ACCACCGAATGTTCCGTAATATCCGCGGCTGTTGACCTGATATGCGTTTTTTTCTGCTACTGATTCCATTGCGATTGTTTAAGCTTCTGCCTCCTCTTCCTCTTTTACTCTTACCAATCCGAAAAGCGTTGTCAATTGTGATATATCTTTTACGCCTGGCTCTGTTTCATATTTGCTGTTGACATCAATTCCATAGATCGGCATAGACTTCGACAGCTGTATAACCTCTTCGATGTTGTCAGGACCAATTCCGCCACTCAGGAAGAATGGTTTTTCATTATCGTACTTTTTAAGCAGGTTCCAGTCAAACGCTTTTCCATTTCCGCCGGGCTGGTCTCCTTTTGTATCGAACAAAAACAGATCACAGAATGATTTGTAATTATTCAGCATAGCAAAATTGAAACTCTCATCAATAGAGAATGCCTTGATGATATTTACCCCTTTCTGACGGAGACTACGGCACATATCCGGCATTTCGTTTCCGTGCAATTGTGCATACTGGAGGTTGTATTTTTTCACCATGTCGAGGATATATCCCGGGTTGGCATTTACAAACACTCCTACTTTTTTGATATCATTAGGAATAGTTCTGATATACTCCTCATTCAATTCTTCGCCGGCGAAGCGGGGTGATTTTTCATAGAAAATAAACCCGATAAAGTTAGGTTTTAATGCAACTAACTCTTCAATGTTGCCTTGCTGGCGCATTCCGCAAACTTTTATTTTCATAGAACCAGAGGATTTTGATTGCTAAACTGAGATAAATCATTTTGTAAATCTGCAAGTGCGGCTCCCGGATTTACAGTCTTCATAAAGGTTTCACCAATTAAAAATCCCTTATAGCCATGCTGATACAAGCGCTGTATCGTTTCAGCATCCTGTAAGCCACTCTCTGATATCTTAACAAAAGAATCAGGGATGTGTTCACTCAGGGCAATAGAAGTTTCAATTGAAGTCTCGAAAGTTTTAAGATTCCTATTGTTAACACCCACTATATCAACACTCTCACAAAGAGTTGCTTTGAGCTCTTCAGCATCGTGCACTTCCAGCAACACTTCCAGTCCCAGTTCGTGGGCTTTCTCGCTTAGTGCAATCACTTCTTCCGGCGTCAGGCAGGCTGCAATCAGGAGAACGACATCTGCTCCTATTGCCTTTGCTTCGTATAGCTGGTAAGGATCTACCATGAAATCTTTTCTCAGCATAGGAATCTCCGGATTTGCCTGGCGTGCAGCAGCAAAATCACCAAAAGAGCCTCCAAAGAAATCAATATCTGTAAGTACTGACAAAGCAGCTGCGTCCGCATTCACATAGTCTTTTGTAACTTTTGCGGGATCTACAGCTCCGTTGATCACACCTTTGGAAGGCGATTTTCTTTTGAATTCAGATATAATCCTTGGCTTCTGTGCCTGTTTCAAAGCCGCAGCCAGTGACACTGTCTTTCTCGCGAATAAAGGTTCTTTTTCCAGCTCAGAAATTGATTTAACCTTCTTTGCTGCAGCTATCTCTTCCTTTTTACGGGCAACTATTTTTTCTAATATGTTCATTTGCCTTATTTTTTCTTTTGGCTTAGCATCCAGTCCAGAATACGGTATTTACTTTTGTCTGCATAAAGCCATTGAATAGCATGCCCTTCATTTTCGAGAGCAGTAAATTTGATATTACCCCCACAGGCTTTCAATTTTTTTACTTTATCCTCTGTCTGTGAAATTGGGACCATGTCATCGGCAGCACCGTGTAATGTCCAGATTGGTATATTTTTCAGCTTGCAAATATCTTCCGCAGGACTCTGCCAGGCACATAACGGAACAACAGCCGCAAATGTATCAGGATTTTCTTTCGCAACTTCAAAAGCACCTCCCCCACCCATACTTATTCCGGTAATATACACCCGACGCAAATCCACCCTGAACTTGCTTTTCAGCTTTTCGAACAATGGTTCAAACCAATTCTCCGACGACCATAGAGGTGCGTCGGAAGGGCATTGGGGAGATACGATGATAAAATCGAAGTTTTCACCCTTTTCGATCATTTGAGGTAAACCGTATGCTTTTAGTTTACTAAGATCATTTCCCTTTTGAGAACTTCCATGCAGATAGATAACGACCGGATAATCTTTGCCGGAGGTGCTGTAATCTTTTGGGGTATAGAGCAGATAATCGTATTTTTTCTTTTCTTTCCCGGTGCCGTCAGCAGCATTTGCTTTTGAAATGATACAAAAGGATAGAACAAGACACAAAACGGCAATAAATCGGTTCATCATGCTCTCAATCCTTGAAAATGGCCGCTACACTTAATTTAAAATCGGGAAAAACATGGCTTGTCGCATTTTCTTCAAGCGTAAACGGCTTTGAACCAACATACTTTCCTTCTGCATTCAGGACGTAGGAAAAAATTACTTCGCTGGTTGGATCTGCTATCCAGTACTCTTTCACTCCGTTTTCTTCATACACCTCAAACTTATTTTTCATTTCAGTTTGAGAGTTTCCCGGAGAGAGTATTTCAATGATCCAGTCCGGAGCTCCTACACAACCTTTATCGTCCAGCTTTGAAGGATCGCAGATTACACATATATCCGGCTGAACAACAGTGTAAATTTTATTCTTGTGATCGTTTTTAGCAGGTGTGAGCCTTACATCGAATGGAGCATGGTACACCTGACATGGACCATTGTCCAGAAACGAATAAAATTTCTTAAGGAAATTGCCGGAAATAACCTGATGCATCCTTGCCGGAGCCGGCGACATTTTAAAGATTTTCCCTTTTATCAATTCAACACGTTCCTTCAGCTGCCATTTGAGATAATCAGCATAGCTGTAGGTATCATTAATATCCAGTTGATCCAGGCTCGTTATCATAGTTCAATCAATTTTTTGAAACTGTTGAGTGCTTTTCCGCTTTCCAGTGATTCTCTGGCTGCTGCTACAGCGTCAGTAAGAGACTGGTTTGGATTGGCACAATACAAGGCCAGGGAGGCATTGGCAAGTACTGCTTGTTTCTGCGCCTCGGTAGCTTCATTATTCAAAACATTCATAAAAATCTTTGCAGAAGCTTCGACTGTTTCACCTCCAAAAAGCTGCTCTGCACGTAAAGTATCTAATCCTAAATGAGACGGAGTCAATACCTGTTCTGACTGTGCTGTGATGATTTTAAATGCACCTGTCAATGAGACTTCGTCATATCCGTCAAGTGCATGCAGCACCAGAAACTGCTTGTCGGACTGTTGGTAAAGATAAGCAAAAAGCCGTGCCAATTCAAGACTGAAAACCCCCACCAGCTGCTTTTGCGGAGACACCGGATTTACCATGGGTCCCAGCATATTGAAGAACGTTTTAACACCTAATTCTTTGCGTACAGGAGCAACATTTTTCATAGCAGGATGGAACAGCGGAGCATGCAAAAAGCATACGCCTGCGTTCTCTATCTGATTTTCAAGAATGTCCTTTTCACTGGTAAATTTCGCGCCGAGGTATTCCAGAATGGTGGAGGATCCACACAAAGAGGAAACGCCGTGATTACCATGTTTGGCCACTTTCTGACCAGCACCTGCCACAACGAAGCAGGATAGTGTCGAGATATTGAATGTATCCTTTCCGTCACCACCCGTACCGCACACATCGATGGGGTCGTAAGCTGAAAGATCGACAGACAGACACATTTCCAGCATGGCATCACGAAATCCTTCCAATTCCTCTACTGTGATACTACGCATTGCGTAAATCGTAAGAAATGAGGCAATTTCAGAATTTGAGTATTGTCCGGAACTGATACCGATCAGGATTTCCTTCGCTTGTTGTTTTGTTAAAACTTTATATTCAAACAGATGGCTTAAAATAGCTTTCATTACAATCGTGATAGGTTACTGATACTGACAAAAGAGAGTTCTACATGATATTTCCTGTAAACGGAATCTATTCATGCGAGCGGTTCAGCTATCCAGCCAGTTCTTCAGCATTTCTTTTCCATGTTCAGTCAATACCGACTCAGGGTGGAACTGCAGCCCTTTCACATCATAAGTTTTGTGGGAAAGGCCCATAACTCTTCCCTGACTATCTACCGCAGTGATTTTCATATCGTCGGTAAATGTTTCCGGAATCACCGTCCAGGAATGGTAGCGTCCCACTTTGATCTCAGATGGTAAACCTTTGAAAATCCGGTCTTCCGGATCGGTAACGAAGGCGGTATCGCTGATGCCGTGAAGTACATCCGACATATTTTCAAGTTCGGCACCGTAAACCTCCCCTATTCCCTGGTGTCCCAGGCAAATGCCTAATATACTTTTTGTAGGACCGTATTTACGAACTACATCCTGCAAAATCCCTGCTTCGGATGGAATGCCCGGACCGGGTGAAAGCAGGATTTTATCATACTGATCCACATCTTCCAATGAAATTTTGTCGTTTCTGTAAATATCAACCTGATCATGCAATTCACGCAGGATATATACCAGGTTGTAAGTGAAAGAATCGTAATTGTCTATAACGAGGATTTTCATGTTTATTAGGCTGTCGGCTTTCAGCTATCGGCAGTCGGCCTTGGGCTGTTAGTCTATGTTATTTAATGTTTTAGTACTTCCGGAATTTGCAGATTATATTCTCGACAGCCGATAGCCGACAGCCGATAGCTCATTCTATATTTCCTCCGCAAAATCTATCGCCTTACGCAGCGCTGCCAGTTTGCTGTTGATTTCCTGTAATTCACTTTCTACAACCGACTTGGCTACAACGCCCATTCCGGCGCGATAAAACAGTGTATTGTCCTTGCTGAGGAAAGTCCTGATCGCGATCGCGTGGTTGAAATCGCCGTTAAAATCCATAAATCCGATTGCTCCGCCGTAAATGCTTCTATTCGTATTTTCCATGCCGTCGATCAGCTTCATGGCATTGTGCTTTGGTGCGCCTGTAAGTGTTCCGGCAGGGAAGGTATCAGCTACGAGTTGCAAAGGATTTACATTCTCGTTCATTTTTCCTACAACTTTGGAAACCAGGTGAATAACGTGGGAGTAATACTGAACCTCTTTGTAATTAGTGACTTTGACTGCATCACAACTTCTGCTCAGGTCGTTCCGGGCAAGGTCGACCAGCATGACATGCTCTGCTGTTTCTTTCGGATCATTTAATAAATCCTGAGCAGCTTCGGCATCTGCCTGGTCATCGCCGGTACGTCGGAAAGTACCTGCAATCGGATGAATTTCAGCCTGTCCGTTTTTGATAAATATCTGCTTTTCAGGAGAAGATCCGAAAATTTTGTAATTACCGTAATCGAAATAAAACAAATACGGAGACGGGTTGATAGACCGTAGTGCACGGTAAACATTGAACTCGTCGCCCTGGAAGTTCCTACTGAAGCGGCGCGAAGGAACGATCTGGAATACATCACCGCGTAAGCAATAATCAATTCCTTTTCGGATAATAGTACGCATTTCATCGTCAGTCACATTGGATGTTTCTTCAGATGCAATTTTGAAATCGTATTTAGGGAAGTTCCTGTTTTTGATCAGGATTTCAATCTGCTCAAGACCTGTTCCCTCATCTCCGCCTTCGTAATGGTGTTCGAAGATGTACAGCTCATTTTTAAAATGGTTGATCGCAATTACATAGCGGTAAACCTGGTAAAATATCTGATCTATTTCAGTCTCAGGACTTGAAGGCTGAATCTTAATATCTTCGAAATAAGACACCGCATCATAAGTCATATGGCCAAAAAGACCATTGGTAATGAATGGGAAAGCGCTTTTTTCTGAAACAAAACTCTGAGCAAATCCGTATAAGGCCTGTACTGCATCCTTTGGGTTTTCCAGTGTGAACTGCTCATCCGTATTATCAGGAAAGTGAACACTCACCTGGCTGTTATTCAGTTTGAATGAAGCAACCGGGTCACAGCAGATATACGTAAATGAGTTTTCATTACCGTGGTAATCAGAACTTTCCAGCAGGATTGTATTCACAAACCTATCTCTTAGTTTCAAATAAATGGATACGGGTGTCAGCGTATCGGCCAGCAGTTTTTTGTAGCTGGTCGTTATACGGTACGTTTTGGTCAAAGTTTTCATTTCAAAAATCGAATTATAAATAACAAAAAAAGGCCCGCCATCGGAAGGACAGCGGGCCATTAGGAAAGTATATTTTTCATTCTATACCATAAAATAGCAGTTACCAGTCCATCCTGTTAAGACGTCCGCGCCACCAACTAATAGTATTAAATGCGAAATTCATATTTTCTGAGTCTTGCGACCTTTTTTCTCTATTCACAAAGATAAGTAAACGAATTTGAGATTTTCAAGAAAGAATTATAAAACTTTCGGTCTTTATTTACTTTCCTTCTTTTCGCTTTTCACGAATCCGTTTTACGATCTGTACGGCCGTCATCATGATGATGGCGAAGAGGATAAGTCCGAGTACACCCCACAGCCAATCCACCGTATTTTTGAGTACCACCAGAAAAACAATAGAAAACAGGAATACCGTGGCTACCTCATTGTAAAGCCTGAGCTGGAAAGAAGTAAACCGATATTTGCCTTCTTTGAGCTCATTCCGAATTTTCCCGGTAAAAAAGTGATAAATTATTAACCCCACAACAAAGAGCAGCTTGAGTTGCATCCAATCCTGTTGCAGCCACGCAGGTGTGATGTAAAGCAAAATACCACCAAAGATGATAGCCAGCCATGCTGCCGGAACCATAATGGCTTTCCAAAGAAGCATTTCCATCTTGATGAACTGAGCAATCAATATACTTCTCTCGGGCTCGGGTTTGGTATTGGCCTCTGTGTGGTAAACGAATAGCCTGGGTATATAAAATAAACCGGCGAACCAGCTGACTACGAAAATGATATGAAGCGCTTTAAAATGAAGATACGTCATGATGCGGGTGAACAGAGAGCGATACGCTTCTCTATACGTATAGGGAGCGATCTTTTTTGTTTCAAATTTCGTAAATAATCTGTCACGGAAAGAATAAACTTTCTTCAATCTGTGGGTGTTTATCAATTGTATAATTTAATGATCAAGCCAAATGAAAACAACCATCTCGCTTTTCACTTTTATATTTTTGTGTGGCATGGTTGCTGTATCCTGTGCACAGTCGGATAAAAAACAACGTAAAAAAATGGAGAAAGAAACAGTTGCTCTGGATGAGACAAATGTGAACACAGCCGGAACGGAAAAGGCTACCTTCGGAACAGGATGTTTCTGGTGTACAGAAGCAGTACTTGAATCACTGGATGGTGTCAAAAAGGTGGTTTCCGGGTATTCGGGAGGCCATGATCCGAACCCGACTTACAAAGCAGTTTGTACCGGAGAGACAGGTCATGCCGAGTGTGTGGAAGTGACTTATGACCCCAAAGTGATTACTTATGCGGACTTGCTTGAAGCTTTTTTCCGCAGTCATGACCCTACCTCACTTAACCGTCAGGGAAATGATGTGGGTACCCAGTATCGCTCTGTGATTTTTTATCATAATGATGAGCAAAAGCAGCTGGCAGAGACTGCAAAGGCAGAATTGGACAAGTCTGGTGCTTACAGCAAGCCGATCGTGACGGAAATTACACCTGCTGTAAAGTTCTTTGTGGCTGAGGATTACCACCAGAACTATTACACAAACAATCCCGATCAGGGCTATTGCGCGTTTGTGATTGCACCGAAGCTGGACAAATTCAAAAAGGTATTTAAGGAAAAATTGAGAAAGAATATTTGAATCTGATGAGCGGTGGGCACAATGCGTGTCCGCCGCTCATCAGAAATTTAATCCGTATAATAAGAAGCGGTGGCATAAGTTTTGAGACATCAGTGAAAATGATTTTACTTTGTGCCTTATTAAATTTTAATAATTCAAACTCATAGACATGAAAAAGACTCTATTAATGCTTGTCGTTGCAGCTTTACTTAGCGTAACTTCTGAAAAAGCTTTTGCACAATTCGAAAAAGGAGATAAATTATTGAATGCCGGTATCGGTGTTGGAGGATACGGCTTTTACGGCGGAGGTTTTGCTGTAGGTGGATCTTTCGAATACGGTGTTCATGATTTCATCAGTGTAGGAGCTCAGGCAGACATAAACTTCTATACCTATCGTGCGTTCGGATTTAGAGAAAGTTACACTTCCGTACCTATCGCGGCAAGAGGTTCATATCACTATGGAAAGCACTTTCTTAAAGTGAATGAGCTTGACTTATATGCAGGTCCGACTTTGGGTTTCAACATTGATGGAAATAGCTATTACACCAACTCTCCAATTGTAATTGGTGTTTTCGCAGGAGCAAGGTATTACTTCAAACCAGCAATGGGTGTCTTTGCTGAATTATCTGGTGGTACAAACGTACTTCCACTTAAAGCAGGTATAACATTCAAATTCTAAGAAAATAAGAAAGGCACAGGAAAAGCGGTTTGGAAGTGATTCCAAGCCGCTTTTTTAATATATTCAGTTAGAAATCCACTTTGAAAGATAACCCGGCCATTTGGATTGAAGGATTAAGTATGGGTGTTATTTTGTATCCCAGTGGTTCTCTGCGTTTCCTGAGTTCTTCACCTACCAGAAGTGCCTTTTTATTATAGCTTTTATGCTTTACAAATCCTATGATGGTCAGAGGAATACCTGCCCCTACTCCCGCTAAGAAAACCATATATCCACCCAGAAACTGGTTGAATCCGTTATAGGAATTGATAGAGTTACTTGCACCGCTCATAATTCCAATACCTATTCCTGTGAATGCAGCACCTCCAATCGCACCTGCTGTACCCATTTTTTTATAAGTATCAGCCTTTTTCAGATAAAACTGATAATTCGTCTGTAATTGTGCAGTTTGCCAGGTTCTGACTGTCTTGATAGGCAGATTATAAAACTTCTGACCGTTTTGAAAAGGTGTTGCTGCTTTGGATGTTTTGCTGTTATCAAATTCAAAATAAGCCTCTTCTTTTTTGTCGAAAACCTTAATATCTCCGTTACCAAAATGAATCTCAGCTATTTCTGATGTATTTAACGTAAATACCGGTCCATCAGGATTGTTAACTTTTTTGTATGATAGAACATGTTCCTGAATTTCTTTGACGATTACCTCCAGTTTTGCTTCGTTACGGAATAGGATTGTATCGCTTTTTGGAACAGATTGCCCATTTGCAGCAAAGCACGACAGAATCAAAAAGATAAGATGAAGTCGGTAAAACAGAGCTTTCATAGACCGGCTGATTACAGGGTAATTTTGGTATTCGTAAAGCTACGAAAACTAAAAAGATATCCTGAGGGCCAGCATGGCCGAATTATTGAAAGGATTGTATGATGGATTTAAACGGATCGACAAAGGCTGATTCCTTCTCTCCAGCTCATTCTGTACTTTTTTAGTCTTTGTACTATGCTTTTTGTAATTGCTGTAGGTCAGTAGCCCAAGTCCTCCTCCCACAACTGTTCCTGTTATAGCCAAAGGGTAGCCTATTTTTTCATTGTCTGGGTCTGTGCCCGAATTCGCTACGATCAGGCCGGTAACGAGTGAGGCAACTCCCAGCGATGTGAATATAATCGCCCCTCTTTTTCCATCTATAGCCTTGTCGTTGTGGTAACGAAATTTATCTCTCAACTGATCCGAATTGGCCATCACGACGCTTCTGTCAAACTCGTTTTTGGGCAAGTTGGATATGTCAGCATACTGACCAACACTATCGGGCGGAGTGGAAGTGGCTAATACGGAGTCGCGTACGCTTAATATCTTCCCATTTTTCAAATATACCTTCGCCACCTTGTCCATAGAGATATAAGCTTTCGCACTGTCTGCTGTGCCTAAATCCCTGTAATTGATCTTTTCATTGGTCATTTGCGTAATCAGCGCCTGAATTCTGGTACTGTCACGTTTCAGAATTACATCGTTTTTAGAAGCATTCTGAGCATAGGTCATGGCTGATAAAAATATCGACAGACAAAGTGCCGGAAGTGATGTTTTGCGAAGTATTTGGATTAGCATAGCGATAATTTTAAAAGAAAAATGGACTGATTGCTCAGTCCATCAATACTAAAACCATGCTAAGTCTATACGCCGAACTTATTCAGTTGTTTGACAAGCACCTCAAAATCTTTGGGATACGGTGCTTCTACCATAATGCGTTCGCCATCCATCAATGCAAAAGACAGCGCATAAGCATGCAGTGCAACACGCTGAATGAGAGGCTGTTCTTCTGTATCCTTTTTCAGGTTGAATTTGCGTTTCAAACCCGAAAGGAAAATAGGTTCACCACCATATTGAGGGTCATTGACGATCGGTGCTTTCAGGCACGACAGGTGAATGCGGATCTGGTGCATACGGCCTGTAATGGGTATACATTCGATCAATGTATAACCTCTGTATACTTGGAGTGTATTAAAAATGGTTTCAGCCACTTTTCCTTCTGCGCGGTCAATTTTCACAGCAGTACCGTTTTTCAGAGCAAGAATGGGCAGGTATACCGAAATACTATCCAGATTGTGGATGCCATTGGCTACGGCGTGGTAACGTTTGGTCACCTCTCTATGCTCAAACTGCATAGCAAGATGCCTGTAAGCTGCCGGGTTTTTTGCAAATGCAAGTACACCCGAAGTCTCTTTATCAAGCCTGTGCGCGGCTTGTAATTCAGGATCATGTTCCTTGGCAAGCC